>NZ_MKWH01000035.1:0-126283 GCF_001899705.1 Sphingobacterium sp. 40-24
TAATCTATTTTACAGTTGTTAATTTATCGCAACTGTCAGATTAAGTCTTGACTACTTCACCTGATGCGGACCACTTATTGAAAAAATATAAAAAAGGGACTTTGGTCAATCATTTGTTCTGTTCTTCGCTGTTCCTTACCTGGTGGCGGTGCTGTAGGCGGTGCACCGAGAAGGTCCAGCTATTCTGGAAGAATGCCGAATGATGGTATCCAGATAAGGGGGCTGCAAAACGGATGAAGCTGTTATCATCGTTATGTATCGATAGTTTCTGCTGCACGGTTATACCTGCACGTTACTGCATAAGAAAGAAAAGGCCGCTTGGATACTGTCCGAGCGGCCTTGAAATCCTATATTTTAAATATACCTTATTTTTCTTTAACTATATCTGCCTCTATTCGCTTTACAAAATCAACAGTGACATTCGCCAGTTCTGCAATATCCGAAATCGAAAACTTATTCAAAGACAAGAGGTTTTTTATTACTTCCGTTTTACCCTTAGCTTCTCCCTCGACCATCCCTTGAGCCGCTCCTTCTACTTTTCCTTATGCTCTTCCTTTAGCTTCTCCCTCCGCTCTTCCTTTAGCTTCTCCCTCCGCTCTTCCTTCGGCAATTGCTTTTTCGCGCGCTCGTTTCAATTGTTCTTCCTGGCTACTTCGGATGCTCTCGGCATCCCATTTATTCCTTAAACTTGCGTTGTACATCTCTCGTTCCTCCGGTTTTAGTTTGCTATACTCTGCTAACTGAAATAACTTTTCAAATATCGGCTTCCGCAGATATCTTGAAAGTCCCTTTAGCGAGGACATGTTTTTGAGTATAAAAAGCCAACGATCCAAATCATTATCTAACTCTGCCTCAGCTTTAACAAAGTTAACCAATTCTACATATATAAAACCCAGATCTTCGTAAAATATTTTACTGTGATCCCGATAACATAGACAAATATCGTGTAAAAAATACTTCTCCTCACCCGCATCAGGCATCGTAAATCCATCCATCAATACAATGATATAGACTTCACTAATTGCATAATTCCAAGCCCTTCGGTTGCCTTTAGGTGCCTGATCCGCTATCAATTTACTGCTGTAGTAAAGCATGCGCTTTTTCAAATTATCCTGCGCCGTGCGCTGCACTTCAATAATAAAACGTTCGCCGTTGTCTGCCGTACAGGTCAGATCAAAAATAACCGTACCGATATCCTCTGTATCTCCAACATGCTCATTTTTGTTATAATATAAATCAGCAATGATCTTGCGCCCTCTAAAGAGTTCGTT
This sequence comes from Sphingobacterium sp. 40-24, assembly GCF_001899705.1. NCBI lineage: Bacteria > Pseudomonadati > Bacteroidota > Sphingobacteriia > Sphingobacteriales > Sphingobacteriaceae > Sphingobacterium > Sphingobacterium sp. 40-24. The sequence continues at coordinate 1,272 of NZ_MKWH01000035.1, forward strand.
TAAGAAAGCGATCAGTAGATCTTTATTGGTATCTGATCCAAAAACTTTTTTAAAGCCATAATCTGTCGTGATATCGATATATTTAGACTGCTTCAATTCACTCATAATATATTGTTTTTAAATTGGTTAACAATACAACTATAAGCAAATTAAAACATTAAAACTAATATTTTTAGTAAAAATATTAGTTTTAAGAATTCGTCTTTAATCTGGTATATCTCCCATATTACACCACGCTATCGGATTGGTAAAAAAACTGTTAGGCTGAGATATTGGTTTGAAAGAATGATTGGTTAGGGTAACCGTAAGAAGTCTTTAAAGGCAATTCGTAGATCCCGAATGTTTTGTTTCCGAACTGATCCAGACAATTTTGAAATTATTGGCACTTTAAATATTATTGACTACCTCGGCAAAAACGGGAATGGTAGTATGAATATAAGTGGCTGGGAATTAATTAAGGACTTTTTCGCAAATAGAATTAATTCCGTTATGCTGGAGAGAAGACAGAAAACCTTTAAGATCGGTGCAATTATTAAAGATTGAGGGAGGACAGCTGGTAGAGCTACCGCCAAAGAAATCTACATAGCTCACCCCTATATCGCTAAAGCAGTGCTACCGATAATAACATTGGCAGCTATTGGAAGCTTGGAATTGATCGTGGTTGCTATCACGGCCTGCGACTTTTCAATTGGGCATGATTAATACCCAAGTCCAATATACATCAATTTGCGAGTGAAGAGGTATAAAATGCTGGTTTCGCGTGCCGATGTCTAGCATTTAGTTTCTCTGTCTTATTTTACTATTTAATTCTTCTAGTTTCATTTTTGCAGTATTATTAGTTGGAGAAAGTGTCAAGATTTTTTCATAACACTTTTTTGCTTTATCCATATAACCCCTGACTGTGTAGGCCTCAGCTAAGCTATCCCATACATTGATTGATTGCGGATAATTTTTCGTATTCAGCTCAAAAATAGAAATTGCTATATCAGGTAGCTCTCTATCATAAAGGGCAACATATCCAATAGTATTTACAAAACTTTGGTCCGGTTTAGTATCAAAGAAAAGTTCCTTTTTTATTTTTGCACTGTAATTTACCAATATATCGGGGTCTTTTGTTACTTCATTTATATCAATTTCATATGGCTCGAAGAGATATCGAAGGCCATAATATGTGGCCTAAAGTGGAATACAGTCTTACAGAATTTGGGAAGACTTTAATCCCTGTAATTTCTGCTCTAGGAAATTGGAGTGATGAGCATCAATTACTTCCCAACAATCACTTTTCGATGTTCAGTTCCCCATTCGGCCAGGGTATTGATTATTTTTTTTAGCGTCAAACCGTACTCTGTTAGCTGATATTGAACCGTTACGGGTTGCGTGTCGAGAACTATCCGTTTAATGAGTTGATTCATTTCCAATTCCTTTAGCTCTTTACTGAGCATTTTATTGGAGATTCCTTTCACATCGTTTAAAATATCAGAAAAACGCCGTTTGTTGTAGTAGCAAACTGACGATATTATTGAAATTTTCCATTTGCCATTCAACACATCCATGGCATCGTGAACAGCCATAATCTGTTTTCTGTTTGTGTCGTTATTCGAGCATTCTATTTCCATAATAAGTTACCTTGTTACGCAAAAGTTACTGTTACTTTTGGTTACAAAGTTACCAAAATAAATTTAATCAATTTAGATTTGCATAGTTAAAGAAATCGATTTCAAAAACAAACAGTTTAAAAAGTCTTGACTAGAATAGAATTTTCGATCATTAAAAATTTAAAAAGATGAATTTCTCAGATAAAAATGTAGTAATTACCGGCGGAAGTGCAGGAATTGGATTAGCTACCGCTAAAACATTTATTGAAAAAGGAGCAAATGTATTGATAACAGGCCGAAATACCGATACCCTGCAAGCAGCATCAGGAAGTATTAATAGCCCAAAACTGAAGACCTTGTCTTCAGATACGTCCAAACTGGCAGATATTACACTATTGGCAGAAACAGTTGCAGCTAGCGGAAACAAAGTGGATGTGCTTGTACTGAATGCGGGAATAGCAAAGCAATATTCAATTGAAGATACAACCGAAGAGGTTTTTGACGACCTTTACAACATCAATGTCAAAGGACTATTCTTTACTTTGCAAAAACTAATCCCTCATTTATCAGAAGGAGCTTCCATTGTTCTTATCTCATCTGGAGTCTCTGTGAGCGGGTATGCACAAATGGGTGCTTATGCAGCTACAAAAAGTGCAGTCGATGCGATTGCACGTACCGCAGCTACTGAATTGGCAGACAGAAAAATTAGAGTAAATGTGGTTGCTCCCGGATTGACCGATACACCTATGAATCAGCAAACGCCTGCAGATATAAAAAATGCCATAGCAGCAGCAGTGCCATTGAAACGAATCGGACAAGCTGAAGAAATTGCTAACGCAATTGTTTTCTTGTCTTCAAACGAAGCCTCTTATATTTCAGGTTCATATCTGGCGGTAGATGGCGGTGTTACCATTCGCAGATAAATATGCATAGTTTTTGATATACTTAGTGTTAGCCACTAAGTATATCATATCTAATCTTGGAATTAGAATTTAAAACGCCATCCGCTGGAGCTATGATTTAGTATTACTTAGCAATCTAACAAATTCCTTTACAGATTCGTTGGTTGGTGCTGCAAAATCTTTTATTCCGTCAATTGTTTCCATGCAAAGAGGCGCAGCCCTTTCAAACATGATATCTTCATAAGCTGAAATTGCCTCTTTAAGGTTGGCTTTCCTTCCACTGGTTAGGCATTCACACAGATCCAAAGCGTCTAGCATGGCCAGATTTACGCCTTCACCATTCGGAGGCATTAAATGCGCGGCATCCCCAATGAGGGTAAGATTATTTTTAGAAGCCCACCTTATCGATAAAGGAAAATAGTTAAGTGGGCGCCACGTAAAATGTTCACTGGCTTCAAAAAGCATGAAGAAGACAGGATTCCAATTTACAAAATGTTTTTTTAAATACCCGCTAACTTCTATAGGATTACCAAAATCTATACCACTGGATATACCCCAGTTTTCCGGATACATTGAGGCTGCATAAAAAGTGAATCCGCCATCGCCTCTAGGCTGGACAACCAGGGTGGACCCATCTCCCATAGCCATCAGATTCCCTTGATTAACGAGTTCGTACATTGCCGGGCATCCAATCTCGGGATGATCTATTTCGCCCTGGATAATTGCTGCTCCAGAATAAAGAGCTTTCAAATCTGTCAGATAGGGACGAACCTTGGAGCGGTAACCGTCCGATCCGATGACCAGATCAGCAACCGCGGTCATTCCGTTCTCAAATTTTAATTCCCATTTATCTTCAATTTCCCGCAAACCTATAAGCTGGCTATCCCAAACTACGGTACCAGGAAGCAGTCCGTCGATTAGGAGATCTCTCAGCGCTCCCCTATCGATTTCTGGTCGGAAATGTTCATCTCCGAATACGGGTTCTACGTCTCGCTGACTCTCATCCATCAGCATATTTCCCTGCGGATCAAGCAGACGATATTTGTCGGCCCCCTTCATGTAGTTTGCTTTAAAAGCCTCCATAAGTCCGGTCGCCTCCATCGCTTTAAGACCTGAATCAAAGTGCAGATCTACAATAGCTCCCTGTACGCGTGCGGCTTGACTAAAATCTCTTTCATACACTTTAACCTGTGCACCTTTCATTTGTAGCAGTCTGGCCAATGTCAGACCACCTGGACCTCCTCCAACGATGGCTATATTTTTTTCGCTCAACATTTCTATCATTTTTAATGATACAAAGGAACGGCAGAAAGAAAGACGATACAATAACGAGATGCTGTAACTTTAGGACTATTCGCGGTTTTTAACGATAAAGGCAGTCGGTGACATTCCTACCGCTTTGCTGAACAGCCGTGTGAAGTAGGAAAAGTCATCGTAGCCTAGTTCATCCGCAATCTCTTTCACTGACTTCCCGGAATGATAAAGCAGCCGTTTGGCCTCAAGTATAATCCGCTGCTGAATATGGATAGAAACGGGTTTACCAGTCGTCACCTTGACACATTCGTTGAGGTAAGAAGTCGATAGGTTTAAAAGTCCGGCGTAATCCCTTGGATTTTTAACCTTCTTATAGTTCTTTTCCAATGTTGTTTTAAACGCTCTTGTAATATCCTCAAATCGGGTATGATATACTGTCGGTTTTTCCAGAGCTAAATATTGTGAAATAATCAGCGCAATCAAGGTATTACAGCTTTCTTTTAAAATGGAATGATACAAAATCTCCGTTTTATTTCCAGACAATTTCATACATAAGGCAACGGCGTCTGACAGGATATCAAGGGTCTCAGGCTTTACAGACAATATGTCTGCCGGTGTAAAATCTTGCAACAAGCTCAGGTATGCTGCGCGGATGTTTTCTTCGGTAACGATCCAGGTACTGAGCATTGCTCTGTCGAATGAGATCACGCGATGCACCTGATGGGGATTGATGTAGACAATGGCCGGGGCTTTAATGCAATAGGTTTGAAAATCAATTTCAATAGTTGTATTTCCTTTTTCCTGAATGATAAACGTATAGCCTCCATCGCGATGGGCTCGTTCAACTTCGGAATCTGGTGATCCATGAAATGATTCACGCATCATCATAATACCCTTCGAAGTTCCTTCAGGCAATGTGTTAACTGGAATATTTTTGTCTTTTTTTCTCATTATAGAACAGGCTTAATGATAACAATCTCTTAAAAAGAGAATACCTAAACAAGGCGGTGAACTTGCAGCTCTGCACGTAGCTGTTTCTAAAAAATGAACTATCGAATTGTAAGCCATTTAATCGATTGCGGTGCAGAAATTGATATCCGTGAAATAAATGGGAATACCCCTTTATGGATAGCTGTTATGAATTACCGCGGTCAGGAGAATACGATCAAAATAATAAATCTTCTTGTGTCAAAAGGTGCTTCGCTGGATGTAATCAATTATCATGACCGTTCAGTTAGGGATATTATAAATATTATTGGTGGAGGAATTGATGCCGGGCATAACAAAAAGGAATGGGATCTCAGACGCCTGTTAAAATAAGCACACACGGTATTTCAACGATTCCACTTAGTCACCTAGAAGCACACTTTCAATAATACGCGATATTTCCGTGGCAGAGTGGAGATTTCGGACATCGGGCCATGCGATTCCGACGCAAATTGACCACACACTCCCGTCGTACACCATTTTGACAAACCGATATTTTATGCAGTATTACTTTGATGCTTTGACTTCTTTAAATATTCCTCTATCAGAGAAATCACTACTTTCTATTGTACTTTCTGGACTAAGAAAATAGGTAACTTTTTGAATAATCTCATTATTTATAGGGTTTAAAGTTGTTTGGTTTATTACAATTCTAGTTATTTTTCCAGCTTCACTTTCACTTAAATAAACTTCTCCCTTTTTTAATTTCAATTCATCTAAATGCGTCTTATAGACGGTTTCGACATCATTAAGATTGAAGAAGTAAATACTATCTTTTGTTTCAATAAACTTTTCGAAAACAAAATCGCCTCTTAATCCTCTATCTCTTTCGCTTAAACCACGATATTGAAATACAATATTTTCAATAGCTATTCCTTCAGATTTTAATTTATCTATTCTAAGTGGTAAATAATTTGGTTTTGTTTTATAATACTCGTCACCACAATCATTTTTACATTCGTGTATTATACCAGAGATTTTATTTTTGCTTGGAATTTCTGAAAGATTATACATAGGAAGAGTGTTATCTAAATCAATTTTAAAAGATTGTGTGGAATCGATAATTACAAAACCAGATACATGAGAATCTCTTCCCCCCCAAGCATCATATTTATAAAGTAATTTAGACGACCCCTCTATTTTTTGTACATATAATTCAGCAATATCCCATTCACTAGACATGTCAAAACCACAGCTATTTAAGACGATTGTAAGTATAGATAAAAATAAAAACTTAAATTTCATTTTGTGAGCGGTTTTTCTATTTGCAGTATTCATTAATTCGTTCTTTCGCATATTCTGCTCCGTTGTACAATGCTTTATTCCAATTTTCGCAAGCTCTCTCTTTGTCTTTTATATTGAAATAAGTGTTGCCTAAATTAAAATATGCCTGTTGTTTTGCTTCCTGCTCCAGTTTGTCAAGTTGCAAAACTGTTTCATAGTCAGCGATTGCACCTTTATAATCTCCATTTTCGTCTTTAAGTCCACCACGATTTATTAAAGCACTCGCAAATTTTGGTGCAATTTCTAGTGCTTTGTCGTAGTCTTTAAGTGCCAATTTCCAAGTGTATAGCTCGTTTTTTACGATGGCTCTTGAATAGTAAGCATTTGGGTCTTTGGGGTCAATTTGGATTGTTAAGCTCCAATTAAATATTGCTCCGCTTAAATCTCCATTGTTATAACATGCTAAACCTTTGTCAAAATAATAGTCCGCCTTTGTTGAGTCAATTACTGGAAATTTCTGTTCCTTTGGATCAAAAGGTCCACCGTAAGCATCAAGTTTCGCGTCAAATTCAAAACCTCTTTTATACATATCCAAACCCCAAAAAAGTAAGTTGTCGGCTGTCATTGGAAATTCATTTGTCTCTCCGTTTAGTTCCCACAATTTTCCGTATTTCTTAACTTCTTGAACAGTGTATGGATAGTGTACCTTGATAAATTCTCCAAGCTTTTGTAAGTTCTCACTTTTATCTGAGATAAAAGTAAAGTCCATTTTTGTTAAGCAGTTGTCTTTAAGACCACTCTTTACCATACTATTAAAAACGTCTTCGACAGAAATCATTTCTTTGGAAAATCCGCCAACAAAATTGTCCCAGGTGAAGAATGTCTGTTCCATTTTCTTTTGTCCGTAGGATATTAAGGTTGTTAATAAAAGTAATAGTGTCAATATCTTATTTCTCATTCGTGGTGTCAGTTTTTAAATCGACTAATAAAGCTGTTCGCTTAGCAATCTGATATGTCCTTCAATTTTTTTGATTGATATAGTGATCATCTTTATAACTATTAAAATCAACATAAATGCTACTGTTATTAGTTACTATTATGGCATTATACTTTTCAATCGGGCAAGGTTAATACCCGAGCCTAATATACATTATTTATGCTGAATTAATAGGTCTACAGCTATTAACTTTCAAGGTTAATACAAACTGTAATGCGAAGGTATTGGTTTGAAAGTAAGATTGGTTACAGGAATCCTTAGGCTCTAGGCATTCAACCCTTATTTAGTATGCAATGTTGTGGCGATATTGGACCAAATAATCTATGATGTGCATAGAATGGAAGGAGCAAATAGTATGAAATATCATAGACTATACGATAAACCCAATAGAAAAATACGGGGCATCGTATAGATGATTTTTTCGGAACTAATGTACTCTGTCAGTACCGCAGTTCGGTAGCTTGTATTTTTTAACACGTTTAGCCCTTGAATATAAAAACTGAATGGAGATTTTACTTTCTGGTAACGCACTTCAAAATTTCCATTTATAGTAGTTGGATCAGCACTGCTATCACCCAGCCCTGTCTTCAAGAGACTCCAGTCTGTTTTAAATACAATACTCTTCAGCTGATATTTCCCGGTAATGCTCCATTTATTGAGCGCGACCTTTTGATTATCTGCCAAACTCTTTTGCCAGCTATCTGTTCTTGTCCAGGCTAATTTTACATCAGCAAGCTTTGGTATAAACCATCTTAAGGAAAGGTCTGTCGAAACCGTATTCTGCCGTAGATAAATCTCGCTGTTATCGATCCCTTGTGCTAACCTCATATGTATATAGGATAGATATACTCCCGGTTCAAACCTACCATATCGTATGCTATAGCCCCCGATATTGGTGAAATTGAGATCAGGTCGATCAAACAACTGCACTGTCTTCAACTGCTCGTAGGAAGAAGTCAAAAGGCTGTTCCCTTTGATCTTATCTTTCAAAGTCAATGCACTGTTAAAATGGATTACCCGAAAGTCTGTAAGTCTAAAATTGTTATAGGTAAAAGTAAGTTTATGGAATGTCTGTCCCTCCAGCAGGATATTTCCGCGGGACAAACTATTGTAACCTGTGATCCAATAAGACGGATTAAGGTCCATTGCTGTCGCAAAAGTATAACCTCTTCGGTAATTAAGGCGAAATCCATCCAATGCACTTTTCCCATATTTTAGATCCACCTCCGGTTGTAGAAACCATTGCCCATGACGATTATAGTTTGTTGAAATCTGGTTGATTAAATATAAGTAATACTGCTTTAAAGAAAATAATATTTTTAACTTATCAAAGTCCAACCGATAGCTCCCACCCAAATAATTGCTGCTGTTTCGATAATATTGTCCGTGATCAAATAACTGTGCCCCGGTTGTATCCTGGGCTCCAACTGACTGCCCATTCTGCCGTAATAATTCATTTTGGGAGTTGACTTCCAGGTGAAGTTGCTGGTTTTGATTGATGACCCAATAGTATTTATAAGACCCATTGAAAAGATGCTTCTTCCGCTCCACAGGTCTCACTATACTATAGTTCGCCATAGAATCAAAACGTATAAAACCACGCAGGAAAAGGCTGTCCGAAGAAAGGGAAAAATTGTCTCTCTCTGAGGTATACTGATGCTGGAAAGCAAATGAGCTGTAACTTCGCAAAGAATGCTTCCAGCTACCTTCCAGGTATTGTTTTAAAACAACAGAATGTCCATCCTGGATTTGTATACTATTGTTGTCTACTCCAAATCTGTCAATGACATTGTTTGTATGTACCTGCTGCTTGGGCATTGTCCAGAATGTACCCAGGTTATAATCCAAGCTAAAATATGGACTTGGCTTAAAATTGCTCGAAATATTGAAAGACGCCTGCCTATTAACCTGCGAAGAACGCATATTGGTTTGTTCTGTATACCGAAGGTCGGGAAAAGAATAATGATTAGTGCCTTCTAACATGTTGCCCAGTCTGTTTTCGGAATATACGCCATAGAGATTTACGCTCAACTTCTTTTTTAGGATCTTTTGAAAACCGTTGAATGCGGCGAATTTATTGATATTCTTTATCACATTTCTATTGTCGCGATCATATCCAGCCAGTGTATTCTTATTAATTGAATTAGAAAAATATTGTAGCTCGGCACCCTGAACCCGGTCAATATCTTCCTTGGATACCGGTGAAGTACCGATATTATTGATATCCCCAATAAAAGACATGGTTTTTGCCGGTGAGTAATAAAATAGGGCGGCGTGTTCCTTGTAAGATTTTTCGCTTCCCAATGAAGATTCAAGATCTCCAAAGATGAAATTCTTCTTATTCTCTTTCAGTTTGACGTTCATGGCAAGCTGATCATTTACCTGCACGTTTTTCAGCAGGTCGTTTTGGGAAAATCTACTGATCATCTCAACCTTGTCTACTGCATTAGCGGGAATATTCTCGATAGCGAGCTTACTGCCGCCACCAAAAAAGCGTTCATTTTCCACTAAGGTTACATTGACCTGCTTCCCCTGAAAACGCACTTTTCCATCTTCGATGGAAAAGCCTGGCATCTTTTCTATTAGATCCTGTAATTTCCGGTCGGTACTGTCCCTGAAATAATCGGCAGAAAAACGGATGGTATCTTTGGCAATTTCCACCGCGCGGTATCGGTAGTCAATCTTTACTTCATCAAGTTTCTGGACAGATTTTAATAATTTGTATTTGATTTTCCGTTCTGCTGACTGATTATCTAAGGTATCAACAACTTTCTGATAACCTAACCTGGAGATTGTGAGCTCAATTTTTCCTACGTTCGAAAATTCAAGCTGAAAATGTCCCTGCTGATCAGTTCTCTGAAATACGGGAGCACTTCCGGAAGAAGGAATACGCTTGATCACGATACTTGCGTTCTCCAACGGTTTGTCACTCTCGTCAACAACAAGACCTTTAACTAGCAAGCTTTGTTGCGCCGGTAAACTAGGGGGAAGAACAAATAAGAGAATAAATAATAGTATAAATCTAAACTTCACGCGCTATTAGTAGGGAATATTCAAATCTTTGGCTTTTTCATATAATCTAGTACGCCACTCTTCTTTAGTAATAATTTCTTTATTCGGTAATGGTGCAATCTCAGGTTTACTTGCAAAATTCAATTCCTTCAATCCATAAAGAGTTCCACCTTCTTGAAATTCAAAGATCAGTCCTGGAAGATTCCGTGTGTATATAGGACCAAAGGATACCGGAATATCAGGGCAAAACCAAGCTATAACGAGCCTTTTCTTTATCTTAGTAACTCCTTCCTCGATATAGCTTGTTTCCCTATTTCCCGTTGCTTTATAACAGATGAATTCACCTATCTGCTTAGTTTCAGCGCTAATTTTCCAATCAAAATTATTATTTGTTTTTAGCATTAAACCCTTTTTATCAAGCGGGTTTTTCATATCCCGATCAAAATTATAGCAATACGCTGTATCCTGCCATGTAGAATCCCTATATCCTATTAAAGTCTCAGTACTCCTTACATCTGCCTTGGCCAACTTGTCAATTTCTTTACTTTTGACTCTGGTAAATAAGGACCTGCTTGCTGTAAATTCAAGTTTAAAAGTCATCATGGAAGCGATTTTCGGGACAAAAGAATGGGCGCTCAATATCCAAAGCTCCTCTGGCGTGTTAAGTGAACTATCGGCGCTTTTTATTACTGAATAATATGCATAGCCGGAAGTTCCCTGACCTTGGCTTTTTAAAATAAAAAATAATAAAAAAAAAGGAAGTAGAGTTCTGTGTAATCTCATTCTTAAAATTATTAAAATGGCTGGATAAATCCAGCCATATTTATGAAATATAAATTTACCAAATTAATAATGACATTATGTCTGCGGCAATGAAGAGTGTGTACCATCTGCACACTTTTCCATTTCAATCTGCAAAATGTCATCCAATACATCTTGTGGATATGCCCCAACCATCTGACTCCCTCGAATTAGTACTTGTATAACGCAAATTACCCTCGGATCTTGAGCTTCAACCATCGCATTTTCTTGTTTGGTGGAGGTTTCTTCAACCAATACATTTTCATGTTTGATAGGAGCTTCTTCAGCGATGGTTGATGCTTGAGCATGATTAAACCCAAAGATTACGCCACCTAGTAGCATCATCTTTAAAATACTTTTTTTCATAATTTATATTTAATATAATATCGAATATATTTATAAAAATCACATCTATAATATGGTTTTTTGAAATTTACACAAATGTGTAGTAAATAAAAGATTGTCTGAATTAATTAATGTCACCTGAATACTATTATTTACATACAAATAATATATCACTTTATAAATCACCGAATTACTCCAATAAAAAAAAGATAATCAACATGAAACGACATAAATTTTACCCTAAAAAAAGGTGTACCCAACAATATATTTGAAGCTATTTTCTTTTACACCATTACCTCTGTTTCCGTAAAAGGAAGTTAATTGATTGATGTAAAACGGAAAAATCTCCTCCATTGGTTTCATTCATAGCATAATCAGTGGGTAAAGAAATAGAATACTTGCTTTCCCCTAATTACCTTTCTTCCAATGATTTTACAAAAGTGGTATCCACCGAATGCTCCACAGATTTATGATCATTATTTTGTCCGAAGCCGGTCAATATTAATGTTGTCAGCAAGACAATCATTGTCAATTGTATCTTCATAACTTGGTTGTCTTTGTAAGGATTGGTTATTCTAAATTTTATACTTCATGACCTAGCATATAACTCACTTTTTCTGAAAATTCGCCAATATCTTCATTTAACCCAATAATAGCATCAGCACTAATTGCATGTAAATGCTGCTTGAGCGTTTCTGTAACATGTTTATACATTTCCCGTACCTCCTTTTCATTGCTGGTCGAGCGACCTCCAAGGAAATCTACATAGCTCGCTCCTTACTCGTATTGGTTATCACGACTTTCCCTACTCCGCCGGATTCTGTGGAAGCTGCAAACTGCCTTTCTCAAAGAACTATACCCAACCAAAGGTAAAAATTCACATGGAGGAAGAATTGCTTTATTATAAAATTTTAATTTTCCACATTTCCATATTTTGTCTCGATTTATTACGAATGGTGATATAATTATTGTCATCCCATTTATAGTCTAAATAATAAACTATTTCACCACCGCTAGGCTCGTCTTCTGTTATCAAGTCTCGATTGATTTCACGACTAGCCTTGTCAAATAAAACCCAAAATAACCTAAAACAGTTAATCTCCCATTCGCACCAAAGTCCTAATTTCCATTGACGATTTGGTGAGATTTTGTATTTACTATTTATAAAGAATTTATAATTCAAATCGTTGTCAAGACAATATTTATATGCTTTCAATATTGGTTCAGTATCCCACTTTTCCAATTCAGCAATATTGGTCATTCCGGAATGAATCAAATCAAGCTGTAAAAACTTCTTTTCACATGCACTCATTTCAAAATACTGGTCAAAATTTATTTGCTTATAAACTTCGCGGAAGCCCTGATATGATGTTATTTTATCCACTTCTGAAGGATCATCTCCAACCGAAATCACACATTTCCTGACACCATCAGTATTATATTCACGAAGAAATGACCAATACATTTCCGCAATGCTCCAACATTCTTCATTAAATTCTTTAAAATTTTCACCTTGTACAAATTTCGCTCTCAGACTAATTTCACTTAAATTCATTAGATCTACTATTTACTTAAAAGTGAGAGATAGTTATTTCCCTATGCATCATGAATCGCATAATTATAGAGTAATTCTGCCAGTTCTTCATTAGAAAGTGATCTGTTTTGACCATTATTTGCCTCTTCAATGGCGTCTAAGAAATAATAAAAATCAAATAAATTATGGTAATTTATTCCATTATCTGAATATTCTATACTACCTCCAGTTTTCTCGATTTCAAAATATCGCAATTCATTATGAATATCCAATGGGATCTCCATAAAAACCTCAATCAATTCGGATTGCTCATGCAATGACTGCAGATGGCAGAATTCTTTGAACGAACCACCATCCCTAAAAAAATCAATTAATTCTAAAAGCTTCATCTAACGCTGCTATTTTATGTTAAATTTAAACAATCTTAAAACACCTGGCAAAGAATTGAAGATAACAAAAACAACTGCAGATTAAATAATGAGCATACTGTAGATTTCGGACATCAGGGCCATGCAATTCCGACGCAAATTGACCACTATAAATAGGAACCATAAAATAAGCAAAAATGGATTTTAAACTTCTCAGCATAATATTTTAATGGTCAAAATTTTCCGAATTGAATGGTCATGAATTTTCGAATTCGGATGGTCAGCAGTATCGAAATCTCCACGTTATCGTACATATAATATCTATTTGGGCCTTTTATCTCGAAAGACTTAAACAACAAAAGCCCAATCTCATAAACCTGGATTGGGCCACTTTTATTTTTCCACAAGCTACCTTTACTATTTCAATTCTGATAAAAATACTTTAACAACAAAATTTCTTATTTCATACCAATTATTATCTGTTAGAAAGTCCTCAACATTCCATCTAAACTGATCCAAATCCTCAATAGCAGACCGTATCTTCATTAATAAAACAACACCATTGCTGGAAATAACATTAGACTGGTGTAATTCTTTAATAAAAGTTTGATTTAAAAATGAATGATAGTCTCCTTCAAGCTCTTCTAAGCTTCTTCGAACTTTTTCTTCATATAAAACACCTGGTTCTTTGAGTGGAACAAGTATCATGTTTAATGTAGATACCAGTAACTCGTATTTTTCAATTATATTTAGACTATTTTCCATAAATTATCCGAGATTTATCATCTTTAGCAGGCCTATATCCCTCTCCTACAACTTTAGTTTTTCCTGAGGAACCACTATTTATTTTATAATATCTTTACCCATTCCCTATAAATTCTCACCTCCATTTGTGACTTTGCCCATTATAATTCAAATAATCAAAGAAGCTTTAGACAAAGGAGGTTACGCGGTCTGTTATGACCTGGCCTCCAAGATATGTCGCAAATTTGTTCATGAATAAATATGTTGAACAATATGAGAAAAAACTATCTTCCCCATTTCAACGATTTACTTATATTCTGTTACTTTCTCAACAAACACCTGTTAATTTAAAAAAATAAAAAGATCAATTTCTAATGGCTCATGTCGATCTTCAAATACGAGGAAAAATAAGAATTTGCATCAGACCTGATATACTTCCCAAACCACGCCGCCCAATACCAATTTGACAAGAGTGCCATCTTCAACCAGTGTATGTAGCATCTCATGTAATTCAGACTCCTCCAATTTAACTATTCCATATGCTTTATTGGTCAAAATAAATTCACGCATTTTCCATAGGCTGAACTTTATGGAATATGCATTGATAGGCATAAAATCAAATTCACATACTACACCATCTTTCTCTAAACGGCAGCCCGCACCATGAAACTGGTAATTGAATCCACCAATTTGTCCAGAGCGATTTCGACTGCTTTTTTGTTCAAATTCATCAATATTTGGAGAGAACTGATATTTGAAGTCGTTAATGAAAGCAACATAGTCATTCAAAACCTTCCGTATAATTAGATTATTCATGTTGTATTAAGATACAAAATAGATACGTAAATTAGTCGCTTAGTTATATATATTAATACGATGAGAATTTCTTGGATTCGTAAGTTATCATTTATGTTTATTGTATCAATAAGCATCTTATCGCAGTCTGTCGGTCAGTCCCTTGTTTTGGATGACTCAATCGCGGATATTCCTCCTCACATGATTGAAATATTTCCTGAGCCACCTTATGGTACAAACGGATTTAAAAATTGGATTGTTAAAAATTATAAGATACCAACTGCAGCCAAGAAAGCCAAAGTAAACGGCAAACTGATGATCAATTTTACGATTGAGAAAGATGGACGGCTCAGTAATTTTCAGATAACCAAAGATATCGGTTATCAAACAGCTGAAACACTAATTGAATTGATCAAAAAATCCAGTCCTTGGAAACCGGGATACCAAAATGGACGTGCTGTAAAATCCGGCTATACATACCCCCTATCATTCAGTGAAGGTGATTTAAAATTAAAATCTGAGGCAAAAAGACAAAGATGAAAATCCACATCGTTAGCGACCTGCATAGAGAATTTGGATACAATGATTTCGATCTGAATTTAGCAGATGTACTTATATTGGCTGGAGATACGGATCTAGGAGTAAAAGGGATCAGCTGGCTCAAATCACTTTCATTGGATATACCGATCATTTATGTGCTGGGTAATCATGAGTATTACAAAGGAGCCTATCCGAAAACACTATATAAAATCAAGGACGCTGCAAGCAATTCAAATATCCATGTGCTGGAAAATGAATCTTTGGAGATCGACCACGTTTGTTTCCATGGCTGCACACTCTGGACCGATTTTTCCTTAAAGGGCAATCCTGCCGCATATGGATCGTTATGCCAAAGCCGTATGAATGATTATAAGAAGATCAGATTAGGTGACAATTATGCCAAATTAAGAAGTATCGATACGTTTAGAATCCACCAAACTTCCAGACAATGGCTGACGGAAAGTCTTAGTGTCAGCGAAGCGAAACACAACATCGTAGTGACGCATCATGCTCCGAGCATTCGATCCTTGCCCATGAAGTATTTAGACGATCCGATCAGCGCCGCCTATGTTTCAGATATGGAAGACTTGATAATAAAGCATCAGCCCTCCTACTGGATCCATGGCCATATACATACTCCTGTAAACTATAAAATCGGTAACACCGAAATTATATGCAATCCACACGGCTATATCAATGAACTGTATAATGGGTTTAATAATAACATTGTCATAGAGATATGAACAAAAAACAAACAATGAGAATGGAACAAAATCGAAGTCCTATGGCAGGGAAAAGCTATTCAATTTCCATATCGGATATATACATCCATAACAAAAAACGACGTTGAAACGATGAAGGATTTTTTACATGACACCGTGGCGCTTCCACTCCACCGGTTTGCGATTTAAAAATAAAAAACACTAGCCATAGACGGATAGTCCAGCCTAATTTTGTAAATTCAACGTATAAGCCATAGTATGAAACAGTTCATAAAACTATTCCACATTTCTGCTCTTATTATCCTAGTTACTGGTTGCAAGGATCCATCTCGCACAAAGACAATGGATTTTGGTCTATTTACGCTTGAAGTTCCCTATAAATGGCAGCAGGTCAAAAAAAACGGAATTGACAGTTATGTCGGAGCAATTGCTGTAGACAACAACGATACGCTTTACTTCGATCTAGGTATGTATTCCAATAGTTTGACAGAGCATAATATAGAAGTCATTACCAGACAGATGATGGAGGAAAGTGCAACGGACTCTTCGGACTATATTATTGTAAAAGATATGCCGATATTGGATCTGGATCTCGATGCCGATTTGTACAGAAAACAAAATGTGTCCTGGGATACTATCGATAATAGAAGAGCGAAAATCGTATTTCCGAGAATATCAGGAAAAGGAACCACTGGAGTGTATATCGGCAACCTATGGGGAGACTCTTCAAAAGTCCGATTTAACCTTCATGGTTCAAACCTGAAAGCGCAAACAGAACAGGATCTTCTTAAATCGATAAAGACATTGAGATTCCACAAACTTAATATAGATAATGAAGAGAATTAACGCTACACTATTTGTACATCTCAGTTTTATGGCTTTGACATTTTATGTTGTATTAACAGACAGAGATTGGCTGAGGTATTTTACGGGGAGTTTAAATTTTAACCTGATTATCTTTGGATTTCAAGTTGCAGCACTTATTTATGCAGGATACCTACAGGCGCAGAGAAATAGAAAGATATTCTCCATATTCTGGCCAGCATTGATTGGACTACCAATGTTAATATTGACTAATTTATTTAAATTAGAGCTAAATATTTAGAAATCTCTATTATGCAAAATGAAATCAACGGAAGTATATCGAATAATCAATAAAATTATCTTTCCCGAATTAAAAGGTGCAGGGTTTAAAAAGACTAAAAGTGGCATGCTGGGATTTTACAAACAATTAAAAGATCACTATTTAGTTATTTGGTTCCAATGTGCCCAAGGTGGTTTTGATGCTTATGCTGGTTCTAAATTTGTCGTTGAAGTACAGATTAGCAAGAACAATGACATCGGTTCTCCTTCTATTTTCAGGGAAAGAATCCCATTTTTTTTAACAGTGGACGATCTAGCCAGAGTAACCGAGCTCGAAAATAAAGTTAAAGACAGACTGCGTTTGCCACCTAGTAACCATTATATTTTTGGCATGGATGAAAATATACAGCTTTGGTACAAGAAAAAATTTGAGAAAGTTGATAACATCTACAAAAATTCTAGTGATATCTGGTTTGTATATTTTGACGAAACAGATATCAACAATTGGATTGAATTCTTACAACCTGTCATAAGAAAGGTCATATTTGATTTTGAAAAATCAGATTACTAAAGTTTTTAATATCCTATCTAAAAGAATAGTTTTCCAACATGTTTAATGCTAACAGTTCATTTCAGCAGAAAGAAGCCATCTATATTAATGGAAGGGGCAAGACCAGCGATATCCAGTCCCATTCTTTTGTGGGCGAGAAATGTATTGTGGCATTTAAATAATCGAATAGAAAGGATTACCTATCAGAGAGAAACACAAAGGCCGGACTTGCTTCCCCGACTTTTGACACAGTTTACTTTACACTTCCCGAAACTTAGAGATTTTCGACCTCTTCGACTGAAAGTCCTGTGCCTTTAGCAATATCAGCTATAGGTAATCCCATTTCCTTAAATGCTTTGGCAGTCTCAAGAGCTTTTTTGCGTCCCCCTTCTGCCAGACCTTCTGCTAGGCCTTTAGCGTTACCTAAAGCTTCTCCTGATTTCTTGGCCGAATTAAATACGCTCTCCGCATCACGCTTATGTTTTAAACTTGCTTCGTATGACATGAGTTCCTCCTCCGTTAATTTACCTATCTCTCCTATCTCAAAGATAAGACCAAATTGATAGCAAATCTAACCTCTCTATATAATCTCAACTTTAATCTCATTTAAAAGGAGTTACACTGATTTCAATCATCAGATTTTCAAAATAAAAATAGAATCCAAATGAATCCCTTATTTTCTTTGGTGCGCTTTGAAATTTCAAATCGCTGTCGTTTATTAATTTCTGATATACCTCGTGAACAGCTTTCTCATCTTTTTGATAAAATCCAATATGGAAATTCGCTGGATACTTAGGTCTACTTTCTTCGTTGTTCAATTGCTGCCCCCAAAGGACCAAAGCAAAATTATTGCTACTTCCAAGCACGGCCATTTTGCCGTTTCTGTTTATTATTAAATTAAAACCCAAATTTTGGGTAAATAAGTCTACGGCTTTATCTAACTCTTTTACGACTAGATTAATGTGATTTAGATGCATTTTATTTTCTGTTATTTAATACAAAATTATGCATCAGGAATCAGGTTCAATTGGATAAATCGGTCATTTTCATTTTTGTTTAAAATAGTTGGCGTTACTCCGGCGTATTTTTTTACTTCACGGATAAAGTGAGATTGGTCGCCATAGTTCAGTTCTGGATAGAAGTTCCCTTCTTTCAGCTGTTTCAATGAATTTGAAAAACGTACAATGTTAACATATGATTTTAGTGTAAGCCCAAACCAATGCTGGAAATAACGGTTAATCTGCCTGCTACTCCAAAATATTTTACCTGCCAGTTCATTTACCGTAATTTCTCCTCTAGATTTACTGATAAACTCAAACAACTTCTGTTTCATTCCATCCATTTGTTTTTTATATTTAGAAGAAATAGTATAACAGGCCTTTTGATAAAAACACTCGAAGTCAATGAGGTCATCTTTTGAAAATCCCCAATAATCATCTGGCAACGTTTTTTTCGTATTTTTTAAATCCGAAAAAGAGTGATTAAAAATATATTCCGCAGCAATTGGATAAAAGCTAATGGCGAACATCCGAGATTTCGGAAATGGTGGCTTTATAACAGCTTCTGTACAGACTCCACAAATAAAAATCTCAAAGGCTCCTTTTTCATCTGTCAGAAGAAATAAGTCTATTTTGCCGTCTGGAACGATAATTCCTTCTTTATTCTCATCAGAATGATTTATTACCATCCAGATACTCTCTACGATGTGTTCAAGTGGTTGCCACGGCTTAAGTGAAATATATTCTAATTGATTATTTTGAAGATTCATCGTTAAGCAGCTCTAAAATTGATATTTACAAATGTATCATTTTAAATAATTCTCTGTTCACTCTTCTTAACATAATCTCATCGCAAAAAGCAGTGGATTGGCCGTCGGCGGTTTGCATCTGCGTAGCTATCTTCACTTGTATTTTAAATGCTCCGACAGAAAAGCCAGTATTTCCGTTACCAATTTTTGATGTATTGATTTTCTGTCCATGGCATTATGGTCTCGATAATAAACAGGTTCTTCATTAATCAATTTAAGCTTCCCTTCATTCAAGAAAATGTAATGCCCCACTTTACCTTGAAGTACGCTGTATTTTGAATTTTCGATTACTTCATGGTATCGTATTGCGTTAGTTTTAAGAGGAGCAATCGAATCGTCAACCGCGCCAATGATCAAAACTGGAGATGTATTGGTTTGCTTCACTTTGGGAAGGCCGAGCCCAAGGGCTGGAGACAAGGCTACACTGGCTTTAACGCGACTATCTCTTAAATTTAGCGGCACCTGTTCGCAAGATATTTTTTGCATTAATTCCTGGAGGTCACCTAATTCAGGAACAACAAATTGTTTTCGATTTTCGGCTAACGATGCGTTTTTCTTGAGCGTATCGCAATCTAATTTGACCCCGGCAAGCGCCAAAGTAGTATATCCCCCCAATGAAAATCCTATACCGGCAATCCTACTGCTGTCTATGTAGCTATTAAACCGTGTGTCGTCAAGTAATGATGAAATCAGGAAATGAATATCTAGCGGTCTATCCCAATAACGTACAAAGTTTTCAGGGATTTTATTATCCAGCGTGTTGCCCCAATGATCTGGAGCAACAACAAAATATCCATTTTTCGCCAATTCAATCGCCAGCCAGGATAAGCTAAATCTGTTGCCTCCAGTGCCATGAGACAACACGATCAATGGATGTTTATTTTGTATAAATTCCGCATTTTTTGCTGTAGGTGGTAAAACAAATGGCCGTTCTGTATCCTTAACATTGCTGTCCTCGGTCGGATACCAGAGCTGCGCACTTAAAGGACGCCCTCGTATATAATCAGAATAGGCAATTTTCTGTTCGCCAACGTTGTTGACCGGTGTATAATAAATCATTAAAAACAGACTTAACAAAATAAGACTAAATGGGATATTCATATTTGATACCAATAAACTTAGGTTATTATCAATGAGAATAGAGACCAAGCCTCCTATCAACAGACAAATTTACGATCAGTACCGTTATTAGATCAATGGTTATCTTTAACCATAAAATCAGTTTTCTCTGCATTATCCTATTTTAGATAGCAGCTCAGACATAGACTAAGCTGCTAGTTGATACTGGCTAAAAAATTGATCCAACCCTTCTTGAGTAAGCTTCAAATCAAAGCGCCTAAGATTAACAGAAAAAATGTTTTTTTTAAAAGCATGGAAGAGTCACATTGATTTTCTGATCACGAAAAGTACTCGCATACATTTCGTGATAACCTAAATTAATTATCCTTAATATTTTTCATTTCAAAAATTTGATATTGATCATTTTACATTCTTCTCCTTCTTGGTGATTTGTCATCCGATTGATCAGAAAAATGATTTTCTTTCTCCTTTGGGGCACGTAATCCGCCAAACTGCCAGCTGACCGTCAACGTAGCGGCCCTATTATAAAATCTGTTGATCACTACTTATAGCGGCTATTAGGTAAAAAAGCTTTATCTAACATAATTTTACCTATTAAAATTGATAATATTTATTATATTTATTATATTTATTTAATAGACCATTAAATTTTTGATGACCAATTTATCCTTAATTCCTGCAATGACGTATTGTCAAAACACTATTCTCTTTTATTGCTCTATGTTGTGATATTGAACAGTATTTCCTATCCTTAATGAAAGAACCACTATAATGGCAGATTATGAAATGGGATATAAAGGAAAGAAATGTACGCAGCCAATTCAATCATAATAGTAGAATACTTGCACTATTTATAAAGAAAAATATTTCAACTATGAAAAAATCAGTAATAATTGCTTTAATGCCAATATTGTTTCACGGTATCATTTACAGCCAAGAGACAAATAATCAATCCGTAGGTTTAGTTAACAGGGGCGACCTATAGTTTCTATTTTTCCGTGTAGTAATTCCAGATAGCTTTTGTTATGTCGGCAATAATTTTTTCAGTGACCTCTCGTTCTTCGGTGATATCTTTTAAGTAAACAGAAAGAACGACGTGATTTCCATTGGGAAGTTTAAAAATGCCTACATCGTTCATCGCTGCTCTTAAACCATGCTCATTTCTATCTGAAATTCCAGTTCTGTGTGCTAATTCTGTTCCTTTGGGAAGCCCTGCTTTCATCCAGGTAAGGCCTCTCGAGCATTCAACCATGAGTTGATAGAGGTATTTTGTGGTGTTCTTTTTAAGAACCTGCCCTGCATAAAATTTCTCCAATAATTCGGTGGACGCTAATGGTGTTGTTGTGTTAACATAAAGATTCTCCCAAGTTCGCATTTCTTGTTCATTGACTTTTATGGTAAAATCCTTTATTCCTTGTTTATGGATAAACTTTTGGACGGTCTCTGGACCTCCAATCAGGTCTAGAAGAATATCACAGCCATTGTTATCGCTGTGCGAAACAGTATATTGTAATAGTTGGTCCAAAGTTAAATCCATATTTCCGTTCGGAAATTCTTCCCGAATTGGGCTCCAGGTATCTGCATGCAGATCTTCTTTTTTAATGAAAAATTTCTGTGATAAAGAAAGTTTACCCTGATCAACCAAGTTCAAGGTCGCCAAAGCAATATGAAATTTAAACACGCTCATTAATGGTGCATTTAAATGTCCATTAATGCTTAATGTGTCTTTGGTTCCAATTCCCTTCATTGAAATACAGACTGTTGCATTCTTTGTTGCAATGATTTGATGAAGTTCTTTGCGGAGGCTATTACTTTGCTGTGCAAAAGACTGAATTGAAAACAAGAAAATACAGAAAAATAATGAAAGTTTTTTCATGAAGAAATTTAGTTTAAAAGGTTACTTTCTTTCACAATCTTTCTCACTTCCTGCACAAAATAGTAAGCGATATCAAAGTTTTCATTGCCTGTATTTTCCATTACAACTACGCTGGTTTTAGTTTTCGGATAATATAAATTAACGGCCGTAAAACCTTCACTCGGATGGAAACCTGTATGCCCAATTTCGTAAATATCCGCTTTATCATTTATGCGCAAGCCATAACCATATCCAATTGGCTTTTCGCTAAAAACCTGATGTTGGTTGGTAATTACATAATGGGTCATCATGTTATAAGTCGCAGGTTTTAGCACTTTTCCGCTATGTAGACATTCGTTCCATTTTGCCAGATCGGGTGCAGTAACTATCAGATGACTTCCGAAATAATTTGTACTATCGAAATCTGACTTTACATTTAATCGAAAAGTTCCGTCTTTTTTTATGGTGTGTCCTTTTACCAAAAGCTGGCTATTTTTTTTATTGGGATAATAACTATTAGCCATTTTACATTTTTTGAATAAGGCTGTAATTAAAGTTTCAAAACTTTTACCACTTTGTTTTTCCAAAACCAATCCTGCAACATAATACCCAACGTTTGAATAGCTAAAAGCCGTGCCTGGCTTAAATTTCAAGGGTTTGTCCATGCTTTCGCTGTACAACCCCGATGTATTGTTCAGCAAGTGATGAACCGTAACGGTATCTGCCCAGGAATATTTAAAATCAGGCAAATACTTTCGGATTGGGGCTTGCAAATCAATTGTTCCTTTTTCGACTTCCTGTAAAATCAGGGCAGCTGTAAATTGTTTGGCTATGGACATTGTCGAAAATTTATCATCGATTTTCAACGGCGTCTGTTTGTTAAAGTCAGCAAATCCATGCGCTTTTGCATATTTCGTTTTTCCGTTTTGTTGAATGTGAACAACACCATTAAATGCTCTCGGATCTGTAGCGTTTAGTAAACTATCTATCCTTGTCGGGTAATCATCTTTTTGCTGTGCCGAAGAAGTACAACTTGTCAAAAGAAATCCCAACGCAAGAAATGTTAATTTGAAAATTTGTGTCATTGTATTGATGTTCTGAACTAGTCCTCTTAATTTTTACGGTTATTGGGCTTAGGAATTTAGGTTTGATGCAGATTTTGTATCCGTAAAACCAACTCAAGCGCTACCACCAAATAAAGAAACAAATAAAAAATGGAATACCTGAGCAAAATTAAATTAACATAAAACTTAATGTCAATTTCTTATCTTTTGGAAATACTCCGACGGGGACACTCCTTTTACAACTCGCGCTCTACGTATTCAATCTGGTAACCGATGCGTGCATGTTGCAGGTAGTGGTAAAATCCGTACCAGTATACTTTTTCAGTATATAGGACATGTAGCGTTCATTGGTGCCGATCAGTGCTGCCAGGTCGGATAGGTTGTGCCCTTTCTTCGACTAAGCACTTCTGTTATTAGATTTATCCATTGCATAATAAAAGGAAAAAACAACAGTAGTCGCTGTAATTAATCCTATTGTGATATATCTCGCAATTCCAGGATTTGGATCTAAGAAATAAAGTACGAATTATCAAACCATTCCGCCGTCAATAAAGCGCGCTCACCCTTTCATGAAGCTATGCACAATAAACAGCAAAAAAACCAATCTCACAAACCCGATTGGGCCACTTTGATTTTCCCACAATCTACCTCGACTATTTCAATTCCGATAAAAATACATTAACAACAAAATTTCTTATTTCATGCCAATTATTATCAGTTAGAAAGTCCTCAACATTCCATTTAAAATGATCCAAATGCTCAATTGCGGACCGTATATTCATCAATAAAACAACACCATCTTTGGAAACAACATTAGACTGGTGTAAATCTTCAATAAAAGTTTGATTCAAAAATGAATAATAGTCTCCTTCAAGCTCTTCTAAATTTTTTCGAACTTTTTCTTCATATAAAACACCCGGTTCTTTGAGTGGAACAAGTATCATGTTTAATGTAGAAACCAGTAACTCGTATTTTTCAATTATACTTAGACTATTTTCCATAAGTTATTCCAGATTTATCATCTTTAGCAGGACTATATCCCTTTCCTACAGCTGTAATTTTTCCTGAAGAACCACTAAGATACCAACGGCAGCCAAGAAAGCAAAACTAAACGGCAAACATTTATGCGACCAGCCGTTTGAAACTTACCAATGACCATTTAATTCCCGAATAGATGAACCGTAAAGACAAGTAAATTGAACCGTAGAAGAAAGCAAAATGGTAATTAAATCAAGACCTTTGTATAATAAAATTAAATTCGTCAAATGTCAGAAATCACCAAAATTCAATTGGGTCAAAACGGCCCCACTGTTTCAAAGCTTGGTCTGGGATGTATGCGGATGTCATCAATATGGGGTGGCCCAACTCCCGACGAAACCGAATGTATTGCAACAATCCATCAAGCTTTGGACAGCGGGATAAACTTCCTGAATACGGGAGATTTTTATGGTGCAGGCCACAACGAAATGCTTATTGGCAAAGCAATTAAGGGTAGACGGGATGATGCCTTCATCAGTGTCAAATTCGGTGCTATTTTTCACAACGGCCAATGGATTGGCTTGGATCTCCGTCCTGTAGCGATCAAGAATTTTATCAACTATTCGTTGACCCGTCTGGGCATTGAAACTATCGACTTATATCAACCCTGTAGAATGGATAGCAGTGTGCCAATAGAAGACATCATTGGAACGATTGCAGACCTCGTAGCTGAAGGAAAAGTACACCATATAGGCGTATCGGAAATAACCGCCCATCAGCTCCGTAAAGCCAATAGCGTTTATCCCATCAGTGCACTGGAAATCGGTTATTCTTTGGCTGACCGTCAGATCGAAAATGAGCTGTTGCCTGCAGCTAAAGAATTAGGGATTGGTGTCGTGGCATTTGCCAATACGGCCGAAGGACTCTTAACAGGTGACCTGCAACCTCCAATTCCTGCGGATGACCATCGAAATCACTTTTCCCGTTTTCAGGGTAATAACTTAATCCATAATCTTGAAAAAGTAGAAGTATTAAAAGAAATTGCTTTACGTAAGAATGTCAGCCCTACACAACTTGCGATTGCGTGGGTAAAAGAACAAGGCGACAATATCATGCCATTGGTGAGTATGAGCCGCAGATCAAGACTACCCGAAAATATCACTGCGATGGAAATTGTATTTACGCCAGAGGAGATGAATATTTTAAACACTACATTTGCAATAGGTGCTATCAAAGGCGGTACTTACTTACAAAGATAAATGGAAAGTCCAGCAGAAATACTTCCCGGCGTGATATTCTATTCTTACCTTTCTTCTCTAAAGAAAGAGAAAGCATGCGTCTGGAACCATCATACCCTGGTATTACAGGTTTCGGGCCAAATGGTTCTCGAAACCGCTGAGCAGCATGTAAATATATCTGCCGGGGAAGTATTGCTAATTCACAAGAATCAGCTTGGAACCTTGACTAAAACTCCCGGGCCAAATGGCCACTATGAAACTATCGTAATATCACTGCAAGAAGATCTGATGCGCCAGATAGCACTAGAGGAAAAGATGGAAGCTCAGGGTAAATACACCGGACTTCCGAATATATGCCTTCCCAATAATGCGTTTATCAAAGGTTATTTCCAGTCGGTCATTCCCTACGCGCGAAGCGCTGGTCATGAAATGACTGACGAGATGGGCCTTTTAAAGGTGAAAGAGGGAATCAAGTTAATACTAATAGCTATCCCGGCACTGCGTAACTTTTTGTTTGACTTCTCAGCATCTTATAAGATGGATCTAGAAAAATTTATGCTGAGCAATTTTCATTTCAATGTCCCTATTGAAAAGTTTGCACAACTCACAGGGAGGAGCCTTTCAGGATATAAAAGAGATTTTCAGAAAACCTTCGGTATGCCGCCACGTAAGTGGTTACAGGATAAAAGGCTGAATGAAGCATGGCATTTAATTAAAAGAAAAAACAAAAAACCATCAGCTATCTATCTCGATCTTGGTTTCGAGAACCTGTCCCATTTTTCTTCCGCCTTTAAGAAGAAATTTGGCGAAGCGCCGACTTTAGGTGAATAGGATTCCCACCCTTTTAATTGAATTTTTAACTCTTAAAAACCTACCACCTATTGCCCATATTTTGTCATCTATTCCATTGATCGACCAATTAAGAAAGTATCAGCTTGGAAAGGTTACTTTTAAGCTCTTAGATGGTTTGAACTACCTTATATCAGAAGCTATTTAACAAACATTCCGGAAAGCAACATATGCTCGTTAAAATTCAGCGTTACTGTATAAGGTACTGTTTTGATTTCGATATAATTAGCAAAATCCACCGGATGATAAGTTATTTTGAGCTTATCTAACAGCTTTAGCACTTCTTTAAATTGTAAGCCTGGTTTTAAGTTATTTTCAAATGAGATGTTAACCTTTCCAAAGTCGTTGATGGCGTAACCATTGATCGTGTTTTCCTTTTGGTTCTCCGGATCATTTTTGCTGACAGCAAAATAAAGGTTGAAATCATGATAGGTATCCTGATAATAGATCTCATTGGTTTTTCCGGTAGCGCCATCAAACTCTGTTATCCGTTCAAAACGATTATTTATAGGAGATTTCGTAAAATCCTCTTCAGTTGTTTTGCCAACAATGAAATTGTTTATATTCCAGTTATTATCAATTTTCAGCGTGGGTTTGTCTTTAACATCTTCTGGTCTGGTCGCATTTTTTAGCAGGTCCGCCATATATTCTTCATTGTTGCATCCGCCAAAATCAATTAAACCATTCATGATATCCCAATAACACGTTTTAGACAGGTTTGTATTGTTCAGCATGATTAACCTATTATAGTCTGGCGCGTATAAAATAAACTTGTTTTGGGGCTTTAAATTCCAGTATAAACCATGGTCGGTATTTGGATTTTTTGTTCCTTTACCATATTTTGCCTCTAGTTTCTTTAAGATACTCGCCTTTAACTCTTGCCTCTTGAGCTCAATTCTTACGCCATATATTTTACCATCAGCATCGTATCTTTTTAAAGTTTCGTCTAACTCAATGGCGGTTTTGGCTTGTTTGAGATCAATGTGTCCACCGCCAAGACGTGTAATACTATCTGTTTTTAATGCTTCAGAGTTGATTTGAAATATAATCCGCTGCCCTGCTAAATCAATTCCATCGAAACGATACCTTTGTGATTTTTCAACCTCGAGCAACAGACTGAAGGGATACTCGATAGTCTCAACGCCAACCAATAATCGATCCTCAAATTTACTGATGTGTTCAATCGGCTCATTTAAGTTCAAGTTTGCTAAATCTATTTTTTCCTGACTTCTGCAACACATAACAAGGGGTAAAACAGCTAGTAATGATAATTTCTTCATGATTCTTATTCTTTTTTATAACAGGCAAAACGCTACTTTTCACTGGATCTTTCCCACCTTAATCTCCGATCACCAAAAGGTTCTGTTTTCCCTTTTTTATAAATAACCCGTTTACGAA
Organism: Sphingobacterium sp. 40-24; assembly: GCF_001899705.1. Classification (NCBI taxonomy): domain Bacteria; kingdom Pseudomonadati; phylum Bacteroidota; class Sphingobacteriia; order Sphingobacteriales; family Sphingobacteriaceae; genus Sphingobacterium; species Sphingobacterium sp. 40-24. Next base: position 28,994 of record NZ_MKWH01000035.1, read on the forward strand.
TTGTTCCATCTTCTTTATAGTAAATCCATTCACCTTCCTTAAGGTTGTTTAGATATGTGCCCCTCTCTGCCAGCTTCTTATTTCTGTAAACGCTGGCCTCTCCATTTTTAAAACCATCTGTAAATGGCTCGAAATTGGTTTGAAACCCATTAAATTTTATCGCATAATTCCCGTTTAAAGGTTCTCCCGTTTCCTTTAAACAAGTTTTATCAGTAGCATCATCGTACTCGGTTTCCTCAAGTTCAATCTTGATCCATGTTTGTGCAAAACCATTACTCATTGGAATTAAAAGAAAAAATAAAAAAGTGATGCCGCCAAGCATCTTCCTTAAAGCAGTTAGCTGTAAAATTAAAATCGATGGAATTAATATTACTTTATTCATTTATCAGGATGCTAAAATGTTGACATTATTGTTTAAGATTTCAGCTTCATTTACCCAACAAATTTAGCTGTAAATTTTAGCGCTAAATGAACCGATTACGATTCGCTTGGTATAAATAACGATTCGTGGCCATTTGCTTTTTTTCCTTCTTCGATGGGACCTTTAATTCATTATGCTGCTGCCAGATCTGACGACTTTGTATTCAAACAATGGCTTCGAACAAAAACGGTCGGATTGTATTACCTTATAATTTGTTTAAATAATACATGGTATTCTTCTTCTATACTCTTCTTGAATTCAAGGCTTTGCTCCATTGTGTTTTATTGCATCTTGGACATGCCTTGGAATCGTTCTCAAAACTAAATACGACATGGCCGCAATACATGCATGCGAATGGCCCTTCAGCACTGAATACATCAACCTTTTTGAAAGAAGACGGGAATAATGGTAGCCCATACCTCACGTCACTATCAGCATAAAATAAAACGCTTAATGTTCCATCGACTTCTAGAATCCCTTCCTTAACCTGTCCCAAATGTTCAACATTTAAATTTCTCAGTTCAGAAAAAAATTCCATACGTGAAAAGGTATTATCATTTTCATGTTTTATATCAAATACGCCATCCTTTACTACAGGTAAAATTTTACCTTCCAATAAATGGGCTATATTCTCTGATCGGGAGGCAATCCAGGTTACCAACTTATAAACAAAGATTACACATATAAAGACAACAATCGCATGGAAGATGGGTATTTCTTCTTGAAACATGGGATCTCCCGCAGCTGAGCCCAAACTGATTATAATCGCAACCTCAAAAAGAGTTAACTGCCGAACTCCCCTTCTACCCGAGAGCCTTAGAATGATCAATATTAGAAGAAACATTATAATTGTTCTCGCGCCTATTTCAATAAGAAAGGAGCTTTCCACCCCCTCTGCAAATATTTTTTGTATATCAATCATAACCTTTTAAAATCCAAAAATCTTAATGTGGCCGCCGCCATTCAATCCTAAAACATTCCTCCGGTCGCAATAGTTCATCACTTAGCAAAAACAACAAACATACGGTATCAATCTTCAATGATGGCAAAGTAATAGTCACGGTAAAGAATCTATTGACTAATACATAGATGTCAAGGTCGATATTTCTGAAGGAAACAAAGTTTTTATTGGAGTTTTTGTATATTGGCTCCACAAACCCATATTATCTAGCTTTATATATTCCCAAAAATGAAAAAAATATTATCGCTCATTGTCATAATTTTGTTCTGTCAAAGTCTAAGCGCCCAGACCATAGAAGAATTAAATGCGCAAGGTATAAAATATGCTAAAAAAGAAAAATTTGACGAGGCTTTTTCAGCTTTCGATAAAGCAATAAATCTGTATCCCAATTCACCTGGTACCTACGTAAATAGAGGCAACATTCACAGGTTTCGAGGAAATTACGACCTTGCAATAGCTGATTATTCAAAATTTCTGGATTTTTCTCCCAAGAATATCGATGTGCTCTATGCCAGAGCGGGTGTTTATAAAGAAGTTGCTGCATTTGACAAAGCAATTTCTGACTATTCGAGGGTAATTGAAATAAATCCATCCTATACAGACATATATTTTGACAGAGCATATTCTTATATCAGATTGAAAGATTATGAGAATGCAAAAAATGATCTAATAGCACAATTAAAAATATCGCCGAAAGATTTTAAGTCGCTTGCAAATCTGATAAACGTTAAAAAGGAATTAAAACTATTTGACGAAGCGCTTGTGGACTATGATAAATTACTAAATGAATTTTCTAATCAGCCAGACCTTCATATACTTTATAACAATCGAGCGAATCTCTATAGAGAAACTAATAGACCTCAAGAGGCACTAGTGGAAATAGAGAAAGCTTTAAAAGCAAATAAGAACTATGCTATAGGTTACTTTAATCGGGCAAGCATCTATCTGGATCTTGGCGATGAAAACAATGCTTGCAAAGATTTTAAAAAAGCATTGTCTCTAAATCTTCAGGAAGATCCCCATTTTGAAATAGATGAAGATTTTGAAAAGCTGAAATCACTTTGTAAATAAATGATTTGCTGAACTCATTTAATGCAAAATTGCATATATTGGATTTGAAATAAAGGCTATTCATATTAAATCAATATTTTATGGGCAATATATTTGACGAGCAAAAGTTATACCCTTATGATGGGACAATCAAAGGCCATTTCAAAGATCATTATGACAGCGTTTTCATTGCTCTCCTCCCCTTCTTTCAACTTGACAGAGAGGAAACTGATAAAAGTAATCTAAAAAAAGCTAAGTTACTATCGCACGAAGAAGCGCTGAAGGAAGTTGATTTTTTAAAAAGACTTCCCGAAGCGAATAGGGAAATCTATAGCTACGACAATGACCGATACCCTGCCGATGAAGAAATTTTTAGGAAGGGTAAATCAATATCTTGGGACAATATCGCGAAAGGGTCTTGTCTTGCAGGCTATGCGGAAGTTAATACGGCCCTAAGGACTTCTATAGGTGGGCTAAACCAGAATTTTACGAGACCGGACCTCATGGAAAAGCTTAACAATTTTACAGACCACGAAAGTATCTACCACCCGACTGAAGGCGCGCTTGGTATACTTTCAAAGATGGCTATCCGTAAAGCTTTCAAACTCTTGGGAAAAAACCAGATCCTGATAACAGACGAATTTTATGAAAACACCACAACTATAGATCTTGATCGATTAACGGAATATGAATTCTGTGATGAGATCGGCGGTAAAGATTATTATCTATACTCGGCTGATAAAGAAATTCTATTTACCATTGAATGGGATAGCTTCTTCTTTCTCATAGCAACAGATCATAAAAAAATGGATAAGCTTATCGCCAGCCATTTGTTTGAGGGTTTTCTTTGTAATGACAAGGCAGAACATTATTGGGAATACACCTTTGAATAAATAACAATTATAGTCTAAAAAAGGCTCAGTATAACATAGTTGCACAGTCATTTATGAAGCCAGAAACTCAAGAAAAATTTGACAGAATCATAAAAGAAAGCTTTATTGAAATCTTAAAACCGCTCGGTTTCAAAAAGAAGGCCAACAACTTTTATCTGCAGCTTGAGAAAATCGGTCACATCATAAATATTCAAAAAAGTTGTTATAGCACCAGAGATTCTAGTTCCACCCGAAGCAATGTTTTTTAAATAGAAAAGCGCAGATCGATGATTTTAATGGACATATGTATTCGATAGCATATTGAACCATTCCCAAAATCTCACCTTACCAAATCGTCATTAGACTACTAAATTCGGGAAACTGTTCAAGTATTTCCCTCTTTGAATAGGGAGTTTGCCACAATACTTAATCGATGATAATGTCTGTTTCATTTTTCTAGCCAAAGAACTCACACTATTCAATATGGTAATGAGTTAATTCTTAAAATATCTGGGTAACGAAAATGGAATCCAATTGAAGAATCTTTACTATTTTCATTAATAAGATTTTATCTATATTCATAAGAATTTGCATTAATTATGGAATTTTTAAAATATAAGGCTTGGAACATATTCAATTAAATCATTTAATTAAAATTATCAAGCAGTTGTTTCCTTTGAATGATAAGGAGATTTCACTCTTGAATGATGGTATCAGTTTTTTTTCTGCAGAAAAGGAAAAGAATCTGATCAAACCGTTGCATGTTGCCGATCGGCTTTTTTTTCTAGAAAAGGGAACTGTTAGAAGTTTCTATCAGAAAGATTATAAAGACATCAATACTGAATTCTTTTTTGAAAATAATTTTTTTACCGCGTTTACAAGTTTTCTGACCCAGGAGAAAACGAACTTACATTTTCAATGCATTGAACAATGTGATTTAATAAGTATACCAAGGGAGCTCTTGGATAAATTGCTCCGGGAGGATACCAAATGGAATATTTTATTGAATAATATTTTAGCCAAAGAATATATCAAAAAATGCCGAAGGGAAAGTTCCTTTCTACTTTTGGATGCCAATGAACGATATCACTATTTTCTAAAACAGTTCCCGGATGCAGATAATCGGATACCGCTTTTCCATATTGCTTCATACCTTGGGATGAGTCCTGAAACACTCAGTAGGATCAGAAGTAAAAAAATCAATCAAATTGATCTAAGTCAAGTAAACAATATTTAGATTTCCACACTTTTGTCATAGTAAAATTGAAACATTCTATGGAAAAAAGAGTAAAATTTGATTTCGAGATATTCTTTACGAATGGCGGTAGTATCAAAGGGGAAGATTTCAGATTAGATATATCCGGAGACGATATCAGCGAGAGTGCCCTGGCCGACTACATCGTTGAAGATATGCAGTTGCTAATGGTAGGAAAAGTTAATATCCTTAACAAAGAAATCCTGATTGAATCCCATAAACGTAAGCCAATTGATGAAAGTGTGGTAGAAGACTCCTTAATTGATTTGAGTCATACAATCGAAGATGGACTGATAACTTACAAGGGGCTACCAGCACCTCATATTTGCGATTATCTTTCTAGGGAACAGTCAAAAAATAACTATGACGGCGATACATCTTTTCAAATTGGAAAAATCGAGATGGTCACTAACACCGGAACTTATATTGATTGCCCGTTTCATCGATTTGCGGATGGCAACGACACAGCCCAAACGGCATTAAAGAGTTTTGCGGAGCTTGACGCGGTAATGATTCATATACCATTTACAGAAACCCTGAAAATTACGGAAGATCATCTTAAGAATAGAGAAATCAGAAATCGAGCGGTGTTAATACAGACTGGTTGGGATAAACATTGGAATACCGAGCTATATTATCAGGACCATCCTTATCTTACCGAGCAGGCGGCAATGTATCTTCGGGACTGTAACGTCAAACTTGTAGGTATTGATTCCCATAATATAGACGACACGGCCGGGAGAACAAGACCTGTTCATACCTTGCTATTGAGTGCCGGGATTTTAATCGTTGAGCATCTCTGCAATTTAAATAAATTGCCAGATCATAACTTTAAGTTCACCGCTGTCCCACCAAAATTCAAAGGTGTGGGGACTTTTCCGGTGAGAGCATTTGCTTCCATTGAAAAAAAATAATTATATTCAAATACGAAATCACTTTCAGCAAAAAACACAATTACATGGAAAATAACATCGGATTGACAAAAGGTGCAGGCTGGCAGTTCGGAATCAGAAAAACTATGCCAGCGAACCTGGAAACACTATGGAATATCTTTTTTTCAGACCGAGGATTAAGCTATTGGTCTGAAGGCGTAGACCAGGATTTTTCAACTTTTAATAAATATTCACATATCCGGACAAAGTGGAGGCACAAAGATTTCACAGAAGCCGCCAATTTACAGATCAGGTTTATTCCTTCGAAAAATAAAGATAAAACGACAATTTCATTTCATGTTGATAAATTAAAAAATGAAGGCCAGCGTGAAGTGACCAGAGAATATTGGTCAAAAGTGATTGAAGATTTAAAACTGTTGCTGGAATCTCAGAGCCAGAGTTAAGCCTAAGAATCGACTACCTCATTTGACTTATTGTCAAATCGAACGATAAAGTTCCAATTTCCCTGATTTTTATTGAATAGGAATAACTGGACATAATGATAACGATGATATTCAATTCCGTTGAACACATAAAGGTCAACTACTAATATTGACTACCTAACGCTGGACAAAACTCTAAATGGTCACCAGTATCAAAATATCAATATTACCACAAGGGCGAGCTATAAAATCCTACTCGCCCTTTTTCTTGTTTTAACTCTATTGCATAGCCTAATTATTACTGTTGTAATATCAAATTATATATCCTTTATTTTATTCATCACCCGTGATACCATTGCATCACAGTAAATCAAATTAAACCCAAAAATTTCTTCCTTTACATAATATTTCTCTATTTCCCTCCGTAAGTAAGTTTTAGCTCTGCTTACACGGACTTTTACATTACTTTCCCCAATTTCCAAAATCTCTGCAGTTTCCTGAACACTTAGTCCATTGATTTCCCTTAATGTAAAGGCTGTCCTATATTCTTCAGGAATTTTCAGCAGGCTTTTTTCAATGATTGAATTTAGTTCTCTGTTCATCACAATGCTTGAAGTTTCGGTATTATGAAGGTTTTCAATAGCCTGACTGTTGCTTTCAAGAGATTCCATATTCTTTGAATACCATTTCTGTGTTTCGTGATAGCATTTATGAATCATTATTCTGGAAATCCAGGCACGAAAGGAAGAACGACCTTCAAATTGGTGGAGATGAATATATACTTCGATATAGGTTTCCTGCATCAAATCCTGTGTGTCTTCATGATTGAAATGGTACATTCTTCCTATTCTGTATAAATACGGGTTATTTCTTCGAATAATTAATTCAAAAATAGCGGTTTCTTTATTTAGAACCTTCTCAATTAACTCTTTGTCAGTATAGGTTTCTTCTGTTTTCATTTATTTATTATCAGAAATTAGAGCTAATCTTGTCATGCAAAAAGCTGAAATAGCCATTACTAAATCTCTTACTGCAATATCCGCAAATTTCCAGCCAGCCAATAATGTCAAAGCAATTAGAGCCAGCCAAAAAGAAACGATTAACCCACCGACTTTGGGTTGTACAAATACTATAATTCCCGCAATAATTTCAATAACTCCTACAATCATCATAAATGTCGCACCCGAAAAAGGTAGCGTGCCGAGGATTGAAGGATTGATATACTGTGTCCAGTCACAAAGAATGTTTGTGAATTTATCCAATCCTGCTACCAAAGGAACTATGGTAAAAGTAAATTTTAAAATACTAAATACGGGTTGGACATTTTGTTTTAGTTGTGTAGTTTCCATTTGTCTCATTTTAAAGATTAAACTTATGCTTCTAAAACAATGGAGTATGGCTAAAGCAAAAAGGTTACAATTTAAATTGATCACCCCTTACTTTTCATATTGTCTAATATTTGAAGCTCAGATGGCACTTTATGCTCAGACTATAAAATAGTAGAAGTATCAATGACATATTGATGACGCTCTTCTTTATTGACAACCTTTTCCCAAGCCTCATTTATTTGTTCAGCTTTCATTGGCTAACCATTGACGATTTCACCACCATTGGGATGTAAAACTTGACCGCTCATAAAATGTGAATCTTCGCTAGCTAGGAATAGAAAGCTTGGTGCAATTTCATTTGGCATTCCTGCCCTTCGCATTGGGGAGTCGCTTCCAAATTCGGAGTTCTTTTTAGGATCAAATGAAGATGCTATCAATGGAGTCCATACCGGCCCCGGCGCAACAGCATTGACCCTAATACCTTTAGCGATAAGATTTGCTGACAAGCTTCTTGTAAAAGAAATTATTGCACCTTTTGTTGCAGAATAATCGATCAACTTTGGACTGCCTCGATATGCGGTCACCGAGGATGTATTAATGATACTTGCTCCCTTCTTAAGATAAGGCATGGCATACTTCGTAATCCAGAAATAGGAATAGAAATTATTCTGAAAAGTCTTGTGTAACTGTTCAGTGGTAATTTTTTCAATTGATTCTGTTTCCCAATGCAGCCCCGCGTTATTAACGATAATATCAACTTTCTTATGCGTTTTTATCGTAAATTCAATTACTTTTTTACAGTGATTTTCTTTTCCCAAATCACCTTTAATCAGCGTACATTTTCTAGAGAAGGATTCAACCTCTTTCTGGGTTTGTTTTGCATCTTTTGTTTCACTAAGATAGGCAATAACAATATCAGCTCCCTCCTTCGCAAATAACAAAGCTACAGCTTTCCCGATGCCGCTATCTCCTCCCGTAATTAATGCTACCTTATTTTTCAATTTTCCTTCTGCAGGATACTTTAACGGCGAAGTGTCAGGAACTGGTGTCATATTTATTTCTAATCCGGGTCGCTTTTGCTTTTGCAACGGTCGAATCTTTTTACTTGCTGCTTTTTTCATACCATTTTTTAGAATAATGACAGATAATAGCTGATTTCCAAAATGTGTAAGGGTCAGTGCAAATGGCAAAGTCCTAAAGTCTCGGTAATCTTTTATAACCTTTATTGATAAATGGAGGTAATCGGCATTTTGCGAAAAAGTTTAACCGATTCATCCATAAAGTGAACAAAGCCAAAGTCTGAAAGGTTTGGCAGCTATTTACATTTGCGCTTTCGCTTTTGCCTTATCTTCAATTAAAGCCTTCTTATACTTAAATACGAACCCAGTGGTCAATAATCCCTCGGCACCTTTAAGTCGTTTTTGATTTGTGTAGCATAATTAGATTTCTACCGCGCCTACTAGACAAGAGTCTTCGCGGATTCTCCTAATATCCAGAGCCGAAGAATTCCTTCCACCACGTCCGTCTCGCTTTGGGCAGGCTGTTGTTAGGTGCAGCAATTTTTCCCTCTTTCATTATTTCTGTCACGTCCATAATTAAACCTTCCACCATTGGAGAAAAGTTTCTATACTTTTTATGCTGAACTTTTATAATATGATATGAGTTCTTAGATGTCTCGTCTGAGGAGTTATTTGTTCTAATAATTATTCTGCAAAGTTGTTCAATACAATTTCGTACAATATTGCTGTTATCTGTTCCTTTTACTATTCTCTCAAGGATTTCAAGAGCTTTGGTATTTTCACCGGTCTCAACATATAACGCTGCCAATTCTTGATTGTAGACTTCGGTTAGAAAATCTTTATCATTTTTTTTGAGTGTCAATTTAAACGCTTCAATTTCTAAAGCCTTGTCGTTTGCATATTTCGCGTATGTCCTATATAAACTTAGTTCTTCATAAGTCCACGCTCTTTCTTGATTGATCCATTCGGGTAGTTTCTTCAAAAATAGTTCCCGTTCATTTGTCGAATAGAGAAAATACAGCTCGTCTTGAATTGGTAATTTGTAACTTCTGAAATAGGACTTTTTGTATTCTTTCCAATCGTCAATGTCTATTTGCGAATAAATACAACTTTCTTCAGCTTCTCCAATATACTTTAACAGTTCAGTTTTCTTTGGGTTGTCCGCTGTTTTTAAATATCGGTAAGTTTCTTTAATTCCTGCCGAAACCAAATATTCGCTATCAAATCCGATTCCGCTGTCAAAATCAATATTTTTAGCTTCAAAGAACAACCAAACAATTTCAGGTGAATTGAAAAGTGTCAGTATGAAGGCGCAGAAATATAAATTATCAACTTCGCCGCCCTTTCCATATTTTCGCCATTCCTTCTCTTCTGCAAAAAGAAATTTTACGATTTCATAGTCTGTCTGTTTAAGGTCATTGTAAATCGCAATATTGAGTCTTAATCGGTCAAAGTGTTTTGAATCTATAGCGTCTTTGTCAAAGCGATAATTGTCCAAGAGTTTTGGGTTCTGTCGGACTAATTCGAGTTCAGCTTTATAATTTTCTACTACTGTCACGGTGTCTTGGTGTTATTATACATAGCTCTCAAATATACGCAATTCAACAGATTAGAAAATGGATGCTTTGTGGAGATTTCGGGCATTGAGACCTCTCGCTTTTTTAGCTCGGTCAGAATTGCCCGAATTGAATGATCATCAGTTTTCGAAACAGATAATCAACGGTATCAAAATCTCCAATTAAGGGAAGATCATTACCCTTCGAGTGGCAGATATGACACATACTTTGTACTATAGGTTCGGGTGGCTTTCTCAAATTTTCAGCTCTTCATAAAATTACATATATTGGATTTTAAAATAAAGGCTATTCATAGTATAGTTGAATGGCAAAAGAAATTAAACTATGACCTGACGGTTGTAAGACCCATATTTAGTCAACATGGAAAAAGATAACAATGAAGGAATAAGCATTATTAAGGGAAGTGGTATGCTTCATGTCAATTGGGGTGATGAAAAAAATGGATCAGTACTATTTTTTCAAGGAGAAACGATCTTATTAGGAATGTATAATGTCCCCTTTGCCTTATATACCACGGCTAAATTTGACAAAAATACCTTGCCAAATGAACATGTAAAAAACCTTGACCTGCTTGAAAGACTATTTTTAACAGGTGATTACAGTAGTAGAAGGGTAAAAGAAAATAGTCCTTATGAGATCCCGTTGTGGATAAATGATCTTGAAAATCTAAGTTTGTTGTATTTGGATCATTTTGATTTAATTGGTTTGACCAACCTAAGAATACAAAACCTAAAGACACTGGTTCTTAAAAATGCTCATGTTATTGATATTCCCAATCTTCTAATTGAACTATTAACTTTTAAAAACTTATCACATATCGCATACGATGAGTCATGTATTCCATTAATCCACCAATTCAGAAAGCATCATATCGGAGTGATTACTTTTGAGCTCTTAGATAATTCGCGCTAAATTTATTAATCAATCCAAAAACTCTTTCTAATATTAGATGCAAAGTGATAAAACTGACTGCAAATGACCGACAAGATCTAACAATTTTTAATATTTGACCATAGATGTATTTTTGAAGTCATTGCTGACTTTTATGCTATCGCCCCAGACGGAACTGCATCAATCATCTTTAGTATTTATTTACCTAAATTTCCATTGTGCAAACAACTAAACAAGAATATAGACAGTTTTTACAAAATCACTTCAAGAAGCTAAATCTTAGAGTTCCTTTATTTTATAAGTGTGATTTTGGGCTTCGATTTGATTTACAAGTTGGTGAAACCAATACGGAAAAATACTTTGAGAACGTAATCAGGCGTGCGACGACAATTTTTCAAAATGCTTTTGACGATTCAGACAAAGTTTTTCTAGTTTTAATGGACTACAAATACAAACGCAGGAAAATTCGATTTTCGAACTTTATTTTTAAACAAATTCAGAATCTCCATGCAGATGAAATAATTTTTCTGAAAGGAATAGGGCTTTACGATCCTGGAGATAAATCTGATATCCAAATATCGGTATTATTAAACTGACTTCAGACAGAATAAATCATAAGGCCGTATTATTGGCAATTGCAAATCAGGACTTTCCTTCAAGATTCCCGAGGTTAGAGGATAATCACATAATTTCGAACAAAGAGATTTACTTTATAACTATCAATAAAAAACTTATTTTAAATATGTACGACGACAGAGGTCTTGATGTTGTCGCTACTGATATTGAAGCACTGCGGCCAATTTACGAAAAACATAGAGACTGGATCCTTGACTGTGACAGGGAGCAAATAGAAAAGCTCTTCAGTACTATCTCCCAATGATACGAAGATAGATGGAACGCTAGACAAGCCATCAATGCTGGAATAAAGTTGAAGAAGTATTTCATCTATAAAGCCAGCTTTGGAAACGTTCTGTGAAGTTTTCCTCCTCCCACACGTCATAGACTTATAACCAACGACTTGGCAAAACAGATCCACTTTCGTATCTTCGATACGGCTACGATACTTCGCTAAGTCGCCACACCAGTTACCTGAAAACATACCACGACTCATCAAGACAACAAAATTGAATTTATGATACCGACGGAAAAACTAACATCCATTTTGACCGAACAATATATCTCAGAAAATTTTGTAATTGCAGACTTGATAGACGAACAAATTCAAAGCGGATTTGCGTGGGGCAAATTCGGACCGAACATTGACAAAGCAAAACGACACCAAACGGAATTAATTTGGGGAATTGAGAAGTCAAAGGACTTTTATCAAAGCTATTTGGACGATAATGATAATAGGCAATCTGACAATGTTTAGGGAGTACAAATAAACCGTAGCATGAAATTTTTAAATCATTCATTTTAACCCTAGCTTTATGGAAACTAATGGAGCAACAGTAGTAATTTCTCACCATATCAGAGAAGGACGGGATCATGATTATGAGCGATGGCTGAATGAGATAGGACCGCTTTGTAGAAATGCAAGAGGACTTATCGACTGGCAGATCATTCGTCCGATTCAGGGGCTAACTTACCTGTATACAGTCATCATTCGGTTTGATACGATAAGTAATTTGAAACACTGGATGCAATCCGACGATAGAAAACAATTGATTGAAAAAATCCTTCCCCTTTTGGCGAAAGATGATAATTATTACATTAAAACGGGGCTTGATTTTTTATTTACTTCAGAAAATGGCACGATGAAGCCTCCGGTGCGCTGGAAGCAATTTTTGGTAACATGGTCGGCTATTTATCCTTTATCAATAGTAATTCCGATAATTTTACTTCCTATATTAAAAAGGCTGGGATTCCCTTCCATCCGGTTGGTTGATTCACTGTTTATATCTTGCGCTGTCGTTGCATTAATGGTCTATGTCATTATGCCTAACTATACGAAATGGATAAAAAAATGGCTTTATCAGTAAATTAAAATGATAGAAAATTTGTTATAGGAAACGACACCCAGCTTTACAAATTCTGCACTCATAAAACAATTACTTTGTGGTATTAAATATTGTGAGAAAATTCAGGGTTTATGAAATCAAAAAACCTTATCTGTTTTCATAATAATCTGTACGACGGTAATAATGTATGGTCGAATTAGATTTTTTCATCCTATTATTATAGTCTTTTTTAAACAGAAACGCTATAATCACAATAAATACGAACAATGATAAATAGACAAATAATATATCGCATAGCCAAGATCCTTGCAGATAAAAAGAATCGTCTGCAAGAAAAAACTTTTGCTGTTCAATATTTTGTGGATTGTAAAACAATATGTATTCCTTATCGGATATTTTTCTCTTTGCTCTGTCAAACAGTTCAGTCCGCATCTCTTCAAAACGTCGCTGGCCCATAACAGGTAAAAATGCATAGCGCTTTTCCGCCTTATCTAATTTCCGCAAATACAGCTGTCCGTTCGCAGTATACCGGTATTCGATACTTAAATACGCATATTTTGTCTTTCCTCTTTGTATTTTAGACTCGAAGTTTATGATAGCGGGTGCTGTAGCAGCCCAGCTCGGATGCGTCAGCGCAAACTCTTTACGTTCCAAAGATGGACTTACAGAAAAAAGGGAAATTATTAAAATATAAACTGCTACCAATAGGATCCCAAACGCCACGCGCTTGCCACCTTGCATCGTTATGCGTCTTCCATTCACATCATAGTGGGCTTCCCGGCCATCGCTATTACCTAATTTGCTAAGGACTATTTTTTGTAAAAGGAAATAAAGCAAAGAAGAGCATACCAGCGCATAAATAAAATAACGGTAGCTATTACCCCAAAAAACGATGACAACGATGAAGGCAGCAGCCACCAACCATTGCAGAAATTTCCCAATTGATTTCATAAGACTTTGTTCAGATTTAAGCACCAAGCATAGTAATAACTTTTATAGTTTATTCCGTTACAGTTCCCAATTATTCAAGAATAAAAATAAGGTATTCGACAATATCCATAGCCCCCTATTTAAAATCCGTGAGCAGAAAATTATGATTCGCTGTACAGTTGTAAATTTTTGTAACCTGGATCAAGAAGCGGAAGTACCACTTCCTTTTTATCATCCTGAAAATTACAGCAAAAGCTTATCGAATGAAAGTACCTTGTCCATTCAAACTTTAGCGCGAGACAATCTTTTTTCGTTCATAAATATTCAGAAAGACTTTAACGGTTATGTTTTTATTCAGGAAAGTGTCTTTCAATCAATTTTAAACCAATCCCAATTGGAGAGCAAATTAAAAGAATCCGGTAGTGAATTACTAATTTTCAAAAGAAGGAACCGCATTTCAGATAATCGGATTTCATTGCATAGATCATGCGAGGCATCTCTGCTGGGTTCCAGAGTGTGTTATGATAAACTTTGAAGACGCAATGAGGGTCATCCAAATATTGAGTCAGTCAATAGAAATTTTAGCGATGAGTCCCAGAAAAATACATTGTTTTCTATCTTTATAAGACGCCAATAATCATAATCTATTTTTTCACTGACAACGCAATTTTGGCTAGTTGTATCGGTAAACTGGCGTCCAGATGATCTTCCTCCATCCAGATTGCTGATAAGCCTACCCATGCGATTACCCAGTCTAGCATTCTATGGAAATCAATATTGGTCTCTTGGCCAATTACCTCAATTTGTCTAACGAGTCGACCTTTATCTAAAGCGACTTCTTTATAAGGGTTACACAATATGTTTGCAAAGTCGAAGGCTCTATCGCCACATAATGCTTTTGGATCTATTGCTAACCAACCGTTAACATCCGAATAAAGGATGTTTTCATGGTGAAGATCTCCGTGAAGCACACAGAGTTCAGTTTGGTTAGAAAGTAATCTACTTGCTACTAAAGCAGACTCTTTTAAAATTTCATCGGAGAAATTTACTTCGTTTAAAAGTGGGGCAAACCAATCCATTAGAGAAATTAAAGGGGGTAATTCTTTTCCTTGAGAACTATGGAGCTTATTAGCGGTCTGGCAAATGATACGAGTTGCTTCGTTGTCTTGACCCTGCTTTACTAAATTTATCAATGATACATTATTTTCATTTTCTATTCTCTCGAGTAGAATGGCTTTAGAATCTACTTTTAAAACTTTGGCTGCGGCTTTACCATCCCACCACTGCAAAAGTTTTGACGCACGAAGTTCTTCTTCTATAAATGGAATTTTGAGCATTGCTTTTAATCCGTCATAAACACAGGGTTGTAATAAGCTTGAATTTGTTCTAAAACTTGCTCCTTCCCGTGAAAGATTCCATTTTTTGATATATAACGCTAGTATTGGTTCAGTCATTTAATGGTTTTATAAAATTTACATCCTTGACTTTAATTGCCTTAAGATATTAGCAAAGAAGTAAATTACACAAAACCATTCGAATCATAAGCGCCCAGTGTAAGAAATTGTAAGTACAAATAAATGTAACATGGTTTTTTGTGCATTCTTTTTTCATATATTTAGTTGATATTCTCATAGAAATAAACGAAAGTAAGCGATATGGATACAGGATAATGTAGATATCCCCTATCAATTAGAAAAGTCCAACTATAGCTTTAGGAAAAATAGTCTATTGGCCAGACATATTGGGAAAGCTAGATAACAAAAATAAAACCAGCCGCTGTCAATTTTGAGTTTATCTGGGGACGATCGCGCACGACAAAAAAAAGAATGAGTGTGACTGATGAATACTATTACGTAAAAAGGTTATCCAAAGTAAAACGCAAAGGCTTCTTATTGGAAAAAACGCTTATTATTGATGATACGGCTGAAAAATCAATGTTGAACTATAGCAATGCAATCCAAATAGTTGAATTTGTAGGAAATACTAACGATGGCGAGCTACTCCTACTGGCTTCCTATTTAAAGAAATTTAAAAATGTCGAAAATGTCAGGAGAATCGAGAAAAGATATTGGAAGAGTGAAGTTTTTGCAGATTACGTGTAGGATTCAGCTATAAAATTAATCGAAATAGCGAATATATTTTTTGCTGTCCCCTTACCGAGATAATTTCCGACTTGTATATTTATATTTACGAACGAATGATATTAGAGATCAAATTCAGACGCGCATTAAAAACTGACCTCAAGTTTCTGCTGGACCTCAGAAAACAGACCATGACTCCGCATTTAATTGCCAGTTCATTACCCATCTCAGAAAAAGCGCATTTACAAAGGATTGATTATAAATTTGAACATGCCTTAATAATTGAAATGGAAGACATTCCTATTGGGCTTTTAAAAGTGGATAGACAACACGATAATATTGATCTGATACAAATTCAGATCACACCCAACTACCAAGGTAAAGGGGTCGGTAGGAAAATATTGAATGATTTGATAAAGGAAGCTATTGAAACAGAGAAATCGATCACATTAAGTGTCTTAAAAACCAATCAGGCTAAAAAACTATACTTAAACGTTGGTTTCAAAATTGTTGGTGAGACGGATAATTCCTATCTTATGCTATCTGATGCCCACAAGAAAAGGTCTGTTTAACAGGCCTGCTATCGTATGCTTTTGGTCAATCCATTATTTGGGGCGACTCAATAAGGAATATCCCTTCTCACATGCATGAAGTATTTTCGGAGCCACCTTACGATACAAACGGATTTAAAATTTAGGATACCATCGGCTGCTAAGATTAAGGAATGTAAAACAATTTTAGAAAAGTCGATCAACAGCCGAAGCATCCAAACTAAAAATTACATAAAAAATAAAAGTAGGTATATTTACTTTTGTATCAGGTAAAACAACGACTAATGTACGATACTTTAATCAACTATATCAATTCGCGGGTCTCCAGACCCCTAACCTTAGATGAAATCGGGATCCTAAAAAATAATTTTGTGCACCGTAAAATCAAAAAACGTCAAACATTTTTGCAGGAAGGTTACATAAGTAATAACATGGGATTCCTTGTCAAAGGTGCTATGAAAAAATACAGTATAGACGCTAAAGGTACCGAGCACATCATGAGTCTTTATATTGAAGGCTGGTGGGTCGGTGACCGTGAAAGTTTTGCAAAAATCACACCCTCCGCCTTCAATATTGAAGCTTGTATAGATACTGATTTGCTTGTATTGACAAAAAATGCCGCAGAAAATGTATTTTCTCTTCCAATCATGAATGAACTTACACGCCTATTGGATGAAAATTATTCTTATGCAAGCCAAAAAAGAATAAATGCTGCCCTAAGTATGACTGCTGAAGAACGTTATAATATGCTCATTGATAGCTATCCTGAATTTACACAGCGATTTCCACAGCAGCTGATTACATCTTATCTAGGTATTACCAAAGAAACGCTGAGCAGAATCAGGTCCCGGGCAGTCAAAAAATAATCAGGATTGATTTACCATGGGAATTACTTTTGTTCCGATTAATTCAATAGCTCTGAATGTATCTTCCTTGCTCAGTCCTGGGTTATCCATCTGAAATGTAAATCTTGAGATACCACCCAATGCCTCACTATGTCGCAATATCTTTTCTGCAACTTCTTCGGGACTGCCAATAACATAGGCGCCAGTCGGCTCAGCTTGGGCCTCAAACATTTCCCGCGTGGGCGTCGACCAGCCTCTCTCCTTTCCAATTTTGCCCATCATTTCCTGATACCCCGGAAAATAAAGATTTTTAGCCTTTGATGTTGTATCCGCGACAAAACCGAGTGAATGTAATCCTACTTTAAGCTTCTCCCGAGGATGTCCGGCTTTTTGTCCGGCCTCATAATATAAATCTATCAAAGGCCGAAACCGATGGGTTTCACCGCCGATGACGGCTACCATTAATGGGAGCCCCAGTATTCCGGCTCGAATAAATGATTGTGGCGTGCCTCCCACTCCTATCCAAACAGGGAGTTGCTCCTGCACCGGCCTCGGATATACTGCCTGTTGTTTCAGCTCTGCCCGGAATTTTCCCTTCCAGGTTACTGTTTCATGATCACGTAATTCTAGAAGCAATTTGACTTTCTCCTCGAATAGTGCATCATAGTCTTGCGTGTTGAACCCAAATAACGGAAAAGCATCAATAAATGATCCTCTTCCGGCTACAATCTCAGCCCGCCCTTTAGAAATAATATCCAATGTTGCATATTCCTGGAATACCCTTACCGGATCCGCCGCACTCAGTACAGTAACCGCACTCGTTAGATGGATATGCTGAGTTCTAGCGGCCGCTGCAGCCAGTATAACTGCTGGTGATTCATCTAAAAATTCTTTTCTATGATGTTCCCCGAGCCCGAAGACATGCAATCCTGCCTGATCTGCAAACGCTATCTTTGACAATAGGGCTTCCATTGCTGTTATATTTTCCGCTGAACTCAACCCACCATCATATGCTCCGGTAGCGATAAAACTATCTATTCCTATTTCCATAATTACTTTTAATCTGATAGACTTCCCTTATTGAAAGCTATTCAAATTTCTATTTTTCCGACGGCTTAAAACGATGATCTAGATCAAAAAAGATGTTTTTTCATTTTAGATTGGCACTTAAAGGAGCATGCATTGAACAATGCAATCTGATAAGTCTATCAACTCGAATCTTTCTTAATTCTTGCTCATCGCTTTCATGGCTAGACCAGCGGCCACTCCTCCGATCACATACCAGGCCACGGTCATTAACTTGGTACGATCAGTCTTTTTTATTGGCTTGGCATCCAGTCCGGCCTGTTCAGGAATAGTCAGTGTTGCCAGACCAACTACTGTTCCGAGCAGCGCTCCTTTGAGCAGCATATTTTTCTGACCTCCATATCCGATGAGGGTATATAACATGGCATTGGAAGCTACATCTGCCCCAAAAGTTGCCGCCACCAGTGCATTACCCTTTGGCGGTTTAAATCCAGCAAAACGCACTGTTTTCTGCATCGCTTCTTCGCCTACTTTATCCACTTCTGGTGCTTTGGGATCGAATCTCTTGGCAGCACTATGGACCACATTGAGTACGAGCGCACCGATCAATCCGCCCAACATATTTTTATTAAATCCATTCATATTTTGCTTTTTACGTTTTCAACCTTTTTTGTACTGTTTTTGTGCAGTTATTCTGAGAACAATGGACAACCTAAAATCGTTTAATCAAATCCACAGACGAAATTTTTGCTACAATGTATTAAGCTTTCAGGACAGTCCAGAGAAGTTTGTTCAGAACTGGCAAATCGATCGTTTGCTCTTGCGGAGGATGGTTGCAGAAATACCTCACCCTATATTGAAGTAACTTTTCGGAAGATTATTTTAAGTTTTCTTTTGTGAATGCTGCGATGTCCCGAAAAGCTTCTCTGGTTTCTATTAAAACAGCTCCCATATGCAAAAAACCATGGACCATCTCTTTGTAATGAGTAATTTTGACTGGTATTTCGGAGGTTTTCATATTCGCTGCCAATTGTTTTCCTTCATCCCGCAAAGGATCGTGTTCAGCCAATAAAATCAACGTTGGAGGCGTATTTTTAAAATCTTTAATCAAAAGAGGAATTGCCATGGGGTTCTGTTGATCCATTGGGTCGGTTAGATACCAATTCCAGGCTTTTATTCCTTCCTCTTTATTAATAATCGGACCATTTTCATAGTCTTTCCATGACTGTGTATTTAATTGATTATCAGCTACCGGATAAATCAACACCTGAAACCTCAAATGCTCACCAAGCCGTGTCGAAACTCCTACGGCTAAAGCTGCCCCCGCACTGTCGCCAATAATTCCGATCATATTTTTATCGATGTTTAAAGAGTCCGAATTATTAACGATCCACTCAGTCGCTGATTGAGCATCATCGAAACCAGCCGGAAAAGGATACTCTGGCGCCAGTCGATAGTCGACAAAAACAATGGCAGAACCCGTAGCGTTGGCCAATTGACGGACAATAGCATCGTGCGTCTCAAAACTTCCCGAAATAAACCAACCGCCATGAAGATAAATGATAGCCGGTGATTTTTCATTTATAATTTCATTGGGTCGGTATATTCTCACAGGAATTTCGTGATTATTGCTACGAATATTAAATTCTTCTATCATTTTCACAGCTTCTTTTTTGCCGCTGAGCTGAATGGCCATTGTCTCATATCCTTTGCGGCTTATATCTAATGTATTTATGCCGTCAAACACATGAAGCTTGTTCAGGTTTTCAATTATTTTAGTTATTTCAGGAGTCAATTTAGTTGTATTCATTTCTTTACTATGATTTATGTTTTTATAGAAAATCATTCCCGGTATCACGCGTATTCCGAGATTTTTTTTGATAGGCTATCAAAATTTCAAGTAAAATTAAATAGAAGTCATACATTTACTATAATACACCGCTGAATGTATGTTACTAACAAATTTGTAAGTAATATTTTAGGCAATATAAGGATATGTTACCAGAAGACTAAATAAGAGCTATTATGTTTCCCATAGATCATGAATTTACAATGGTATATACATTATATATACTTCTATTTTCCTATATTATCTATCGAATTTTAGCAGCTGGCAACGGAGAAAAAGTTCGACTGATATTTATTGTGTGTATTAGCCTTATAGCTAATGTTTTTCTTTATATAGATCCTGCTGATTTTCAAGGTGGAGCATCATTAGTGGTACTATTTTACTCATTAATTATTTGGGTGTTAACCTTCCTAGCAACAGCTGTCAATTACATTTTTTCAAGTTGGAAAAAGAAAAATTAGCTATCGTAGTTAGGAAAAAGAAAGAAGTCAAAAAACTATACGGACTCAAAGAATCATCCATATATGCCGAATGCTATGTTGCCAACCTGTTTATGTTTTTTTTATTTTGGAAGATTGAAATCCACTTAAAATAATTGACACTAATACAAGTAAAATTCCAACTATTAAAAATGGAATCCAAGATATGAAGCAAAATTCTGATAATTCTATTGTGAATGAGCTATAATCACCTCTCGAAGCAAACATTCCAACGCCAAATAATAACATTAGAATTGACGAAAGACATAATGTTATTCCAATGAAGAATAATTTTCTACGATGTGACATTCTATTCGGTGTTTTCAGGTTCATAGCTTCTCCAAGCCGATCTTAGGATAATTATATCCTCAAATTTCCTCCCCCTCGACGTAATTGGAAGTGGGTACTATCATAGAATTCTACTTTTCAACTGTGAAATTAATATGAACATCTACAATTTACTCAAGCCAGTATCACTACGATTATTGACTAATTTTAATACAAAGATAGTAATTGTCTTTAGTTCTTTTGGCTGTTTATTAAATAATGGAAGCGAAATCATTTTACATCTCAATTTATCCACTGAGCGTGTTTCAAATACGCTCAGTTTATGTTGTTTGGTGTACAATACCACATGCTAGCTAAACTCCTAACGCGGATTTATACGTGTTTTTCAAAAAAAACAGGCTGTTTTTCATTGGTTTTAGTTTTATAGATTAAATTGGACAACGATATTTGGAATACAACACTATATGGGAAAACGTGCGTCAGGCATTAATGAATTAAATATATATCTTAAGGCTTTAAATTCTGCTTATTCAGGCATTATTATCACCGATAATTTGCAGCATGATAATCCGATTATCTATTGCAATAAGGCCTTTGAAAACATCAGTGGTTATTCACACGATGAAATTATCGGTCACAATTGTCGCTTTTTGCAAGCGCAGGATCGTTCTCAACCTGAACGCTACATCCTCAAAGATTGTATCAAAAATGGTGAAGAATGTAAGATCGAAATTCGCAATTATCGCAAAGACGGAACACTTTTTTGGAATGAGCTTTTCATTTCACCTGTGAAGAATGAGGCCGGCCAGGTGACGCACTTTATTGGTGTTCAAAATGATATTACCTCGCGTAAAAAGGCCGAACACGAACTCCGGGAGGAAAAAAACAATGTTGAGATCAAAATACAGCAACGGACCAAAGAATTGCAGGAGAAGGAAAGCTTCCTCTCGAGCATGATTGAAACGGTTCGCGAAAGTCTTCTAGTACTCGATGGCAATTATATTGTGCTGAGTGCAAATAAACATTTTTTAACATCATTTCACGTCTCCTCAGAAGAGACTGTAGGAAAATTATTGTTTGATCTGGGCAATAAGCAATGGGATATCCCCTCCTTGAAGGAACTTCTTACGCATATTTTACCAACCAGCAATCCCGTAATTGATTACGAAGTAGAACATGTATTTCCGCATATCGGCCGCAAAGTGATGCTATTAAATGCCTATCGCATAGAGTTTGAAGGGCAATATAAAGACCGTATCCTGATCGCCCTTGAAGACATCACCGAGAAAAAAGAACAGGATCTACGTAAAGACGATTTTTTGTCCGTCGCTAGTCATGAACTAAAGACGCCCCTAACGACCATTAAGGGGCTTGTACAGATTCTGCAACGACTTAGTATAGACCATTCCGACAATAAATTTGTCAGTACACTGGATAAAATTTCGGCCTATATAGATCGACTGAATATATTGATTACTAAATTACTAGACACCTCAAAAATACAGTCTGGCCATATTGAGCTTCACATGGAGCCATTTGCCATAGATCATACAATTCGGGAAGCCATTGACAATATAATGGTAGGTGTACCTGGTTACAAAATAAACCTATTTGGCTCCACAGATGCTACAGTTAGCGGCGATGAATTACAAATTATTCAGGTAATCAATAATCTGTTGTCCAATGCGATCAAATATTCACCGGGTTCAAATAGAATCGACGTTGCCATTCACAGGGTTGCCAATTTTGTCAAGATCTCTGTACGAGACTATGGCATGGGAATAGCAAATGTCGACAAGCAAAAAATATTTGAGCGCTTCTTTCGCGCCGGCCATACCCAAAAGAAATTTCCGGGATTAGGTATTGGACTGTATGTATCGCACGAGATCATAACGCATCACAACGGAACCCTTTGGGTAGAAAGCGAACCCGGAGAAGGTTCTACTTTTAATTTCACATTACCAATAATGAGGACAGAAAACGATGGAAAGTAAGAAAATAATGATCTGTGACGATGACCAAGGCATTGTTGAGATGCTGGAATTATTCTTGGATCTGGAGGGTTACCAGGTCTTAAGCGAAACAAACATTACAAATCTGACCAAACAGCTCATAGCATATCAGCCAGATCTTTTGTTATTGGATCTCTGGATGCCTGTGCTTTCGGGCGACCAGCTGATTAAAATCATACGCAATACACCCGAAATCAAAAATATACCTATCCTTGTTCTATCCGCCAGTGTAGATGGTCGCGATGTTGCCGAAGGACTTGGCGCAAACGGATTTATTGCGAAACCTTTTGATTTAAATGAAATTACATCCAGTATTCACGACGTATTGGCTAGTTAAAAGTATAGTACAATCTCCTAATTTCGTCCGACTTCGTTGGGTAGGCCCTGCTGGCACACAAAACTATACAGTCGAAAATCCGGATATCCTTGATTTCTTGATCACTAGCGGTTTTTCTAATAAATTAGAAACTTTGACCGCTAGGTTGTTGTTATAATAATCAAAAATGTGACTTAAATAAAGTAAAATATCATGGCAAAAAAACAACAGAACTCAAAACAGGAAATTGCGAACTTTTTAGGTGAAATGATTTCATTCAGGAACGCATTGAAGCTGACCCATTGGTCGATAACAGGAAAAGGGAGCTATGAAGCTCATATTTCTTTAGACCAAGCGATTGAGTCTCTTATTGATATTACAGACAGACTGGTGGAAACCACTTTTTCATTGGAAGGTACACTTGATATCGTGATTCCCCAAACGTCAAAACCGGCTAATTACATCAAATACATTGAGGATTTTTACAAGCAAGTTGAAAACAAACGAGAAGGACTTTTTAAGGAAAACTTCTCACAATCCATTATTGATGATGCGCAAGAAGCTGTCCAACAGTTATTGTTCAGATTAAAAAGATTGGAGTAATGCCCATGTTCGGGAGCTTTTCCTGAGTAACGGTCGAACCTATATTCGGCCGTTTTTTTATAGATTAAATTGAGTAACCAATTGCTCTCCCCTCCAGTAACAAAAATAATAGCACGCTATTTTTACTAGCCAACGTCTTGATTACTGCATTTTTTAATGATTTTATTTTCTTGCAAAGAGCAAGAAAATAAAAGAGAAATTTTGGATAAACTAAAATACTTTACCGACTAGAGCAATTAGGGGTATTATCCTAAAATTCTTTTTAAAATTATTGTCCGCAGTCTATCTTCGTTTTGATCACCCCAGTGTCCTAATGCGGAAATTATGGGTATTAAACTCATCCCTAAATCTGTAAGCGAATATTCAACTTTTGGAGGAACGACAGGATATATTTTCTTCATGACTAGCTCATGATCTTCCAGTTCTTTCAGCTGTATATTCAGCACCCGTCTGGAGGCGTCTGGTATCTTACGCTGCAATTCACTCGGTCTTTTATGTCCCTGGTCAATAAACCAGAGCAAGCGTATTTTCCATTTTCCGTAAAGCACTTCACCTATCAAGTCGAGACCGCAATTTAGGTTCGGAATTATTTTTCTCTCATACATATTTTCAAAATTAAAGGTATGTTCCGATTTGTACAATAGGGGAAAAATTTATCCCTATATGAATCGTAATTCCGTACTTGCACAGGCTGGTTTTATACCTCAATTTTGTCCTATAAACAATTTGTAAAAATGGAACAATTTAATTTCAACAACGAATTATCAGACAAGATTGCCTTGGTAACAGGGGGTACAAAAGGCACTGGAAGAGCAATCGCGGAAAGACTATTACAAGCTGGAGCAACAGTTGTGATTACCGCAAGAAACGTCTCCGACCTGGAAAACAGCAAGCTGCATTTCATTGCTTCCGATCTGAGTACAGCAGAAGGGGCTCAAAAAGTGGTGAGCGAAGTGCTTTCGAGCTATGGTAGACTAGACATCTTGGTAAACAACCTTGGCGGATCTTCTACCCCCGCAGGAGGATTTGCTGTGTTAAGTGATGAGGATTGGGAATCGACACTGCAAGCTAACCTTTTGGCTCCGATCCGTCTAGATAGGAGCTTTTTACCGCAGATGATAGAACGCCAAAACGGTGTGATCATCCACATTGCTTCTATTCAGGGCAAATTACCCTTATATGATTCAACATTACCTTACGCAGCGGCAAAGGCTGGATTGAGGAACTACAGCAAAAGCTTATCGAACGAGGTTACTCCTAAAGGTGTCCGTGTACTGACGGTTTCGCCTGGCTGGATCAATACCACCGCATCTGAAGCCTGGCTAGGCGAAATTGCAAGAAATTCGAACAGTACTATAGAAGAGGCGCAACAGGGCGTAATGGATGCACTGGGCGGGATCCCTTTCGGGAGACCTGCAGAGCCTGCAGAGGTAGCTGAACTTGTTGGCTTTCTAGTTTCACCAAGAGCCAGCTATCTAACGGGGACAGAATACGTAATTGACGGCGGAACATTACCAACCATTTAAAAATCTTCCTAAGATTTTTAAATATGAATTTACCAAACATTATCTCCGAACTCCTGAAAGCACAAAACAAATTTGACAGTGATGCTTATGCGAAGTTTTGAGATATCATTTCCAGTTGTTTAATGATCGAATTAAATATCTGAAAATAACAACTTAACAGTGCAATATATTATTGGCGCCGATAGTAGCATTGTCCACCTTTGGATTATTATTCAAAGTATTCAATAGGAAATCTGGGGTAATTATTTACTTTTTTAGTATCTTAACAGTAAACAACCATCCTATGCCAAAAAAAATTATTAGAAATCTTCAGATCGGTGTAATGCTCTCTTTAATACTGCTGATTACGGGTTCTATAGCCTCTTATATTAGCATACATAAGCAGATGGAAAGTAGGCAAAGCCTCTTAAAAACGAAGGAATCTATCAGTTTAATAAAGGATATTTTAAACACGCTGTTAAATGCTGAAACTGGCAATCGGGGTTACCAGCTTACCGGCAAGGAAGAATTTCTTGAACCGTTGGATAAAAGCGGGAAAGAATATCCCCTGCTTATTGCTGACAAAGAAAGGTTTAATCTTAAAGATAAACTCCAAATTAATATCTTTCATGAACTGCGGCACACCTCAGACCTGCTGATGAAAGAATATGCCTCGCTGATTAATAATCGTAAAAAGGGTATATTAATGACCCCAGAAAAGCTTGAACAAAACAAGCAGATTATGGATAAATGTCGAATGCTTGTTCAGGAATTTGTAAAACATGGAGAAAGTCAGCTTGCTATAAAAAATGAAGACCTGAATAACTCCACCAAACGGACCGTTTTGTTCATTATATTTTCTGCAGTTGCGGCAATCGGTGTCACCATTTTCGTCTATATTCAACTAAAATCTGACATAATGCGCCGGGACAGGTTGGAAAAAGATCTGTTTTATACGAAGGAAATGCTCGAGGAAACAAGTGCGGTTGCCCAAGTGGGAGGCTGGGAAGTCAATATGAAAAGCGGAAAACTCACTTGGTCTCAAAGTGTGCGAGAAATTCATAAAACTAACATTAATTTCCAACCAACTTTTGAAAATGCCCTTGGATTTTACGAAGGAAAAAATAGAGAGCGAATAGAATATCTATTTGACAGAGCAGTACAACAAGGAATTTCTTTTGATGAGGAGCTGCAACTCACGCGTAATGACGGCGTTACGATTTGGGTAAGGATAAAGGGTATTCCCGAATTTGAAAATGAAATATGCCACAGGGTTTTTGGAATTATTCAGGACATTGATGCCTTCAAAAAAATGTTTCTAGAGGTTGCCGAGAAGGAGGCTATGATGCAGTCTTTTGCCACCGATGTTCCTATTCCATTGGCAATGTTGGACAAAGCCCTTAACTACGTTGCTGTAAGTAGTAGATGGCGAGATGAATTTAATATGAATAATGTCGATCTTATCAGCAATAATCTATTTACAATATCGCCTAATATTCCAGAAGAAAGAAAAAAAATTTACAGGAATGCGCTTTTGGGAGAAACGTACATCGATGGGGATTTTGCGGTAAAGGTGGAAGGTAAAGAAGAAATTCAGCATTACGACCTTAAAGTCGGGCCATGGTATCTTACAAAAGATGAGGTTGGAGGTATAATTATTTCTATACAGAATATTACAAATTCCGTAAAAATAAACGAAGAACTAAAAAGCGCTAAGGAAACTGCGGATATAGCCAGCAGGGCAAAATCCGAATTTCTGGCCAATATGAGTCATGAGATCCGTACGCCTTTGAACGGAGTTATTGGATTTTCAGACCTCCTCCTCCGTACACCGCTGAATGAAACACAAACACAATATCTGAATTACATCAACGAATCAGGAGAAAACCTGCTCAGCATTATCAATGATATACTGGATTTTTCTAAAATAGAATCCGGAAAAATGGAACTTTTGATCGAAAAAAGTGACGTGTATGATATGTTAAGTCAAGTCATCAACGTGATTCTTTATCAATCCCAGAAAAAAAACATCGAACTTCTTCTCAACGTTGAGCCGGGCCTCCCGAAAACACTTTTTATTGATGAAGCCAGGTTAAAACAGATCTTGATCAATCTGCTAGGGAATGCTGTGAAATTCACAGAAAAGGGTGAGATCGAACTAAAAGTAGAGAAATTGCGCATGGATGATCATACGATTGCTTTGCGTTTCTCGGTAAGAGATACAGGAATCGGCATTCCTGTTGAGAAACAGAAATATATTTTTGATGCCTTTACCCAGGAAAACAGTTCAATCAGCAAGCGATTTGGCGGTACGGGACTAGGGCTAACGATCTCAAACAATATCTTGGGCTATATGGGAAGTCATTTATCTCTAAACAGCGAGATAGACAGCGGATCTGTATTTTTCTTCGATCTCACGGTTCCATACGAAAAGTCTGAATGGAAGGAAGAAGATGAAACGGCTATTAAAACGGCATTAGTGGTAGATGATAATGAAAGCAACAGGATTATCCTTGAACACATGCTTACCTATAAAAATATCAAATCCACATTGGCTTCTAACGGCATGGAAGCACTGGATATCATGTTGAAGGGTGAGCGGTTTGATGTGATTTTGATGGATTATCATATGCCTATCATGTCTGGATTGGAAACAATTGAGAAAATAAAAGGCTTGTTAGATCAGCGAAAGGAGATCGCTCCATTTATAGTACTTTCTTCTTCTTCAGAAGAACTGGATATACTTACTTCAGTTAGGAAAATAGAAAATACACATTTGCTGTTGAAGCCTATAAAATCACATGATCTATACAAAACCCTAAAAAAGGTAGACAGAAGTACTGTATTAGAAATTATTCAGGATCAGCCAGAAAAAGATTCGCATGCATTTGCACGGGAATTAGATGTGCTTTTGGTTGATGATAACCCAGTAAATATGGTCCTGAACAATAGGATAATGAAGTCTCTAGCTCCCAAAATACATTTAACGGAAGCTGCAAACGGTTTACAAGCTTTGGAAGAATGCAGGAAAAAGCAGTTTTCCCTTATTATTATGGATGTACAGATGCCGATAATGAGTGGTATTGAGGCAACACAACATATTAGAATGCTGTCAGGATATCAACACATCCCGATCATAGGTGTTACCGCCGGAAATGTGCTGGGAGAAAAAGAAAAATGTCTTGAATCCGGAATGAACGACTTTCTTCCCAAACCAATACGACGGGCAGACCTTCTCGAAGTACTCAAAAAATATATTAGTGTTTAATAGTTATAGAAAATGGGCGTGCTTAGCATATAAATGAGTTCATATTATCGCGTCATATATAATTTATCGTCCACCAAAATGCTTATAAGATAATTGTTAATACATGTGCTATGTCAAGCTTAGGCTGGATACTAACGCTTAATTTTGGTTATCACAACAAAAATTATGAAACCGTCAATTTGGAAAATTACAGTATTACAATACCGCTGCATTCACCTGCAGAAAAAGTATTCGGTACATCGATCAATGATATTCCACTATGGTGGACTGAAATTTTTGAAGGCATTTCAAATAAACAAGGGGAATCTTTTACGATTCTTTTGGGAGAACCCGTAGTTAATCAATTTCGCCTACAGGAGCTCGAAGCAAACACAAAAGCTGCGTTTTATAGCATCCTCTGAGTTATTTTGCCGGTATTAGGAAATTTACACCTGTTTGAAAAGCAATCCCACCAAATCTATTTTCGGTCGCAAAATTCTGCGTTACCCGGGCCATTATACCGATTTTATGAGGTACCACCCAATACGATCCGAATGCACCTATTCCCGCGTTCTGGTCAGAAAGAAAACTTCCCTCTGTTCCCTTGTCGTCGGATACTTGTTTGGAATAGTTGCCAAATAACCCCACTTCATCTCCCCGGGAATTCAATAGATACGAACCACCTAAATCAAACGTAAGATGACTCCCTTCTTTAAAGTCAGTGTTTTTTTGCCACTGATTGATTTCTAATGTAGGAGCAATACTTAAATTGATCTTGGAAGTTGGTTTATATTTAAGAGCACCACGTATATTATGTGACCAATATCCATGCCCCCCATTATCTAAACTACCATGCTCGTATTTCCCAGTCGGCGCCCATAGGCCATAATTTAATGCATATTGAAACTTTCCCTGCTTCCATGATAACCAGATTGGCTGTACATACATGTCGCCAAATCCTAAACTTTTATTGGTAAAAACATATCTTCCAGGACCTGTCTGCTGCGAATAGTAGTCCAACGCAATATTGGCGGTAGGACTGTTTACTGTCGGGATAACCATCAGTCCCCAATTGGCGCCCAAAATCTTTCCCTTTCCTCCGTAAATTGCCATCAGGATAAAAGAATGCGTGATCACCTTTTGTTCAATTTGTAAAGCAGTAGGATTTCCATGAACCGGATTAATCAATTGATCTGTCTTTTTACCCTGCCCATTGAAATAATTCATATTGGCATAACCATACCATACTGGTATAATCAACCCTTCATGCGGAGCAAAATAATCGTTGGGATTAAACGATGAACCGTTGTAATGCCCCTGACCATAAACTTTCATCATGGAAAGGATAAATAGAAACACATAAAATATCTTTTTCATATGACGAATCATTAATCCCTTATAATATCATTCAAAATGCAAACAACTCTACACGTGTTTTGTTGCATTTTCCAGATAATTTCCGCTTAATATTCATTCTCCTAATCGCGCAGCGCTTAAATGGATTAAAGACGATATTCGATCACAGCGAATTAAGCGATAATTATTTAAAAAGTATTTGGATAATATTATACGAGCCAGATGTAATAATTCACATGGTATAACTGTCTTAAAGCAAATCCTATTTTATAAAATCATAGGACAACGCTTTTCAAGCACAAAAATTACAGTTGACATTGATATAATAAAACTATTTACTTTAACTAAAAACCTCCAATGAAACTATTTAACCTTCTTCTTTTCATGCTATTGACCACCTGTGTATCCGCGCAGACAGCTTCTACGACATGGCATAAATTCCTCTCAGACTTTAAGAAGTTAGAACAGGAATATAATAATTATTACCCGGCAAAGGATTATCAAAAAGCAGCCACAGTATTAAATGCCATATCGGCCAAAATGGACAGGTTACAGCTATCTGAAAAAGAAAAGCAGGAATATCGAACTACGATAAGTGAAATCAATGCGAATATAAACTACAACCTTGCTTGTTTACAATCATTACTCAATCAAAAAAAACAAGCTGTTTCAAGTTTTGAAAAGGCAATTTTGTGGGGATATACCGACTATCGTAATGCTTTAAATGATCACGATCTAGATAATATTCGAAAGGAAAGCAAATTTGTAAAAGCATTGGTCCAACTGAAGCAATACGATAAATTAACCCTGTTGCAGCAATCAGGAGTATACGTTTCAGCAAATAGTGACTCTTTGCCGATATTTACCTACGAGGTAGCGAGCGATCGTAATTTATTAGCAGTAAAAAATTTTTTCAACCTGGACTCGATAGCTGGTAATGGCGACGAAATTTCCAAAATCCGTAATATCATGTTTTTCGTGGCAAATAGCATTAAATATGACGGCAGCAATTGGGCGCTATGTGAATTTGACGCAATTGATTTTTACAACTACCACAAGGCAACGGGAAAGGGTATCAACTGTCGGCACAAAGCGATGACGTTAAATGAAATGTACCTCGCTATGGGATTTAAGTCACGCTATGTTACATGCATGCCAAAAGACGACAAAGATACTGATTGCCATGTGATCAATAGCGTATATGCTGAAACTCTAAAAAAATGGCTGTGGATGGATCCTTCCCATGGTACATTTGTGATGGACGACAACAACAATTTACTGAGCATTGAAGAAGTTAGGGAGCATTTAAAAAATAATCAATCGCTCAAGCTAAACGCAGAGTCCAAAGTAAGCAAACTTTGGTATCTGGATTATTATATGGCAAAAAATTTATACTGGATTCAATGTACGAATAAAAGCCTGTTTAACACAGAAAGTAGATATAGGCCTGCCGACCCCAATCTGCAGTACATTTCTTTAGTTCCAAGCGGGTTTGACAAAAGCAATAACAAATATTTAAAAAACAACGTTATTACGTTTGATCCCGCCTACTTTTGGAGATCTCCGCAATAAATAACAACATACCCGTCTTTATTAACGATTTTTGCAAATTGTGCATTCGCTAATTGGCTTACTACAATGAAAATTAGTGCTAGGAGATTTTTGTGGTTCATT
Organism: Sphingobacterium sp. 40-24; assembly: GCF_001899705.1. Lineage (NCBI taxonomy): Bacteria > Pseudomonadati > Bacteroidota > Sphingobacteriia > Sphingobacteriales > Sphingobacteriaceae > Sphingobacterium > Sphingobacterium sp. 40-24. The sequence goes on from NZ_MKWH01000035.1 coordinate 60,406, forward strand.
TTTTATCATATTATTGCTCATCATAATTTGGCAACGTTTCGAAATAGAATTTTAATTTCTCGATCAGACTCATTCTGGTACGTCCCACCCGGATAAACCGAAATTGCAATGTACATAAAAATCAATGCAATGATCATCCCTATCAACACAAAATATCGTTTTAATAACTTCATTTACAGACTATTAGTAATTTGTTATATTGGGCTTCAATTTTCTAGCGCCAGCTTACCAATGGCATACGTTTTATTTTAAGAGCAAATTCACTTATTTTTCATAAGGAAACCTTAATCGCATATTCATTGAAAGGTATAAATCAAATTCCCATACAATACAGTCTTTCTCTAAACGGCAACCCGCGCCTTGAATTATGATCAAAGGTTCTTAAAAGCTGAAACATTTGTTCCAGAATACTTTTTGAAAAACCGGCTAAAATGGGCAGGACTTTCAAAACCAAGTTCGTAGGCTATTTCCTTCGCTGACTTCTCGGTATAATGGAGGTACCTTTTAGCCTCAAGAATTATTCGGTTACGGATAAGAACAGATGGCGCTGACTGTTTCAACAGACCAAATACATTGCTCAGTGTTTTTGGTGATTTGTTGAGTGCAGCGGCATAGAACCTGACTTCATGTTCCTCTTTAAAGTTACATTCCAGTAGCAATGCAAACTTTCTCACAATATCCATTTTTTCGTCTGGAAATAGCTGATAGCTTTCACTTTGGAGCTTTGCAATTCTTGTGGTATTGATAATAACTCTCTTAAGAAGGGTGCGCAGCATTTCACCCTGAAAATTATCTTTTACCATCATCTCATTGGAAAACACATTCTCCAGATGAGACATTTCTTCGACAGCAGTATCATTTAATACAATGAACATTGGATGTCGAATACCATAGAACAGAAAACCAACACAACCGACCTCAGCATCGTGGTCAACGATACAATAGAACTCCCTATTAAACTGCCAGGCAGTCAGCGCATCGGGCTGCTCAAATACAAAATGCTGATTGGAAACCAAAGGAAGTATACACCTTGCTGGCATCGTATAGCTAATCTCATCGATCGTCACTTTCTGTTCGCCGCCCTTGTTGTAGATAAATGTGTTGATAGGCAGAGAACCCGCATTACGAAGTCCCCTACCTGAAAACTGGTTGTTGTCACTATGCATCACAAACCGTGCTGCGGTCACGTTATCATTATACTCCCTAATCATGTTGTCGTTTACTTACAGCATTTCAATTCGCTTAAATTTAATCATTTTCTTAAGAGTCTACGACCCAAAAACTAGAAATTTAAAGGTCTTCTTTAATGCTGCTTGCAGCTGCAAGCAGCAGATTGGAGGACAATCTCTGTTTGAAATCGGGATTGATAAATTCAAAGTGTATGGTTCCCGTTTGATCGACTATAAAAACTGATGGCACTGGGAGCAATAACTCGCTGTCCTTACCTCCAGTTGTTTTCGGAAGCATCTCCCAATAGTCTTTTGGAGCTTTATATGCAATCCCCATTTGTTTCGACAGCGCAAGATCTGAATCCGATAAAAGTGTATAGCTTAATTTTTCTTTTGCTGCAGCTTCCATTAGTCCTTCAGATTCGTCTGTGCTTATGGCAATCAACTGATACCCCATTTCTTCCAATCCTGAAAAGGCCTCTTGTAAGCCCGAAAGTTGTCTGATACAATAAGGACACCAGCCACCGCGGTAGAAAACCAAAATGGTCGGTTTTTGGGAAATCGCCCTATTGAGATCAAATCGTTTACCGGAAACGTCAAACAATACGGCCATCGGTATTTTTTCTCCACACAATAGCGGGCTGATGTCTTCCGGATTTTGCGGAATATGATAAGGGGATTGCTTCATTTCGATTTTATGTATCACGCCGTCAGCTTTACTCATGCGAGAAGGCTCTTGCGCATTGGCTATGCCTGCGATGCACGTCGTGAATAACAGCAACGCAATAAACGCAGCTAATTTTGTTTTTATATAATTTTTCATTTTACAACACATTTACTACTTATTAAACTGAATCTATACTTTTTCCCCATGGAAACTCAATCGATACTTTAGCCCCACATGTAATAGGTTGCTGATTGTCCTGTCTCCAGTAAGGACAATAATATCCATGAGATTTTCGTACGTATAACCGGACTCAAAAATTAGTTGATTGTTACTTTTATCATGCTGGAAATTGATGGCAGTGTGGTGAACCCATTTGGATTAGGCACTTCTATAACAGGTTTACGTTCTGTCGCAGGAGTGCCGCCTAATCCTGCTTGCTCATTGCCGGCTCCGGGAAACTGATTAATCGCTGTCCCATTGTCAAACAATCCGATTGAATAGGATACATCTCCTTTTACTGTTGCATCAATTCCATTATCTTTTGTGGCGAAGAACCAATCGTTGGAAAGCCCATACATGCTAGCAATGGCAATTCGGTCTCCACTTGCTACACTTAACTGCTGCGAAACGCTACTTCCCGCCTGCGCTCCGATTTTAGGAAGTAATACAGTTGAGCTAGCCGCCGGAAGGATATAAACAGCTTTTACACCTGCGAGTGTTTTAAGATAAGTCGCCAGGCCTGATGCATCACCTTTTTGCGCTAAATCTTTCAGTCCTTTTCCACGGTCATTTTCACCGGTTTTATATATCGGGTTTTCGATGCCTTTATACAACACTACCAAAACCGGAGATAATGGTGTAAAAATACCTGTTTGTGTATTGATATAATTTCCTAAAACGCTATTGTCTCCCATTTCCGCAATATTTGTCATGCCATTTGCACTTGGTTTTCCTGCCTCAAATAATGGATTAGAATTTATCAGCTTGCCTCCTGCGATATATGAAATCGCCCAAACTCCGGGACTGAAGGGAGTCGGATTGCTCGTATCGCCAGAGGTATTCGTGATTATAAGTGTAAAATTGGAATTCCCTTCATAATGAAGTGTTGCCTTCATTAAAGTAGAAGCTGCAGCATAAGTATTGCCCTGTGCATCGGTTCCATTTACTTCGCTAATAGCTTTTGGAGCAGTTTCTGTAGTTCCCGGGTGCATTACAGCTGCGCCTGGTTTCTGATTGATACGAGTACCATTATCCCATAATTTGATCTGTACCGAAACATCGCCCTCAACCGGAGTTCCATTGTCCTGATACAGCTTTATGCCAGGATTTTCTGGAGCAAAAAACAAATCATTCGACCAACCATACATCGTTGCAAAGCTAAGCGCTTGTCCCTCGGCTGCAGAAAACTTAATTGAAATTGCTTCACCAGGCATAATCACTGGCGAAGCACCATTGTTTTAAAACGACCAGACTCGACCAATGGTTTCGAATCCAATACATTTTCTATCGTGATGGTCGTCTCCGACATCGATGGCATAGCATCATTTCTTTTGCAAGCGGTAATTAGCGAGGGGAGTGCTGCTATAGCCCACAAAATTGAATGTTTATATTTCATAATGAATTCTTTTTAAATTACATTACAAATGTAAATTTCATCAGAGGAGCTGCAGGTATCTGGATTTCCCGCTGTGTTGCCGATATTTCCCGATGGAATAGTTTATAGGGAAGTAGGTGTTGGACTGTATTGATAGTACAAGAGGACTGATCCGCCAGAAAAAGGCTTTGTTTTTAATAATTTAAAAACTTTTCTATCGATTATATTTTCAAAAAGTGAAAGCCCCTGTCCTACAACAACAGGATAAATGCACAGTTGAAATTCGTCGATCAAATTGAGATTCAACAACTGTACAATTAAACTTCGACTCCCAACCAAAATATCCCTACCGGATTGCTGTTTCAATTTCAATAATTCATCTTTAAGTATACCATCGGCCAATTTTGCACTTGCCCAGTCTATATTTTTCAGGCTATTTGAAAAAACAACTTTTGGAATTTTATCGATAGCCAATGCAAAGTCATCCATTGATTTTTCACCTGAGGGACTTTTCACAAAAGGCCGCCAATATTCCATAAGCTGATAAGCAATCCTACCATACAAAATGACATCAGCGTTATTTAATAGATGCGTATAATGAAGATGTATTTCCTCATCGGGAATGCCTGCTGTATGATCACAAAACCCGTCAAGGGTCATATTGAATGCTGCAATTACTTTTCTCATATCCTTACGATAAGCTTCTTTTACACCATAAATCTAACATTTTATATATTGAAAAGACTTTGCATACGACAAGAAATAAAACTGATGTGCTATTTTACATTTTTCACCATCAAGATTATTATTTTAATTCTTATTTTCACAAGCGCAACAGGAAGCAAAATCCGTTACCCCTGCTGTAGGATCAATGCTTTTGCAGGTGCAGTGGCGTCTGTTAGTGAAGTAGTAAAGAAATATACTTAGCAATGCTCAGACAGTTTCTGGATCTGAGATACACGTTTAGAAAAGAATATATGAAAAAAATCGTGTTGTTAAATACCATGTTTATTCCATTAATCGGATGGGCTCAATTACAGCCAGTTTTTAAGCATAAAGTAGATTCTATTTATGATAAAAATAAAGATGCAATCGGGATTATTGTTCATGTAGAAGCGCCGAAATACAATATTTCCTGGAGTTATGCAAGAGGAGTAGCAGATACCAGCACGAACCAAGCGCTGGAAGACCAACAGCCTGTTTTGATTGCTAGCAACACAAAACCTTATGTTGCTGCAGCAATGCTAAGATTGGTAGAAAAAGGTGAATTTTCTATTGATCAACCGATTGCCAATTTATTATCAAAAAAAACACGTCACCTATTTGAAAGCGATGGCTATAATCTAGCGGGAATCACTATAAAGAACTTGCTGTCACATACTTCGGGAATTCAAGATTATGTAGATGAAGCTTATTTTGAATTCGTCAATCAGCATCCTAAATATAAATGGAAAAAAGACGAGCAGATCAGAAGATCCATCGATATCGGGAGCCCACAGCCTGTCGGGGAAAAGTTTAGTTACGCTGATATTAATTATTTGCTCCTCACCGAGATTATTGAGCAAAAAACGCATCTGCCATTTTATACAGCTATTCGAAATTTACTGAAATACAAAGAATTAAATCTTACAAAGACATGGTTTATAAACTTAGAGCATTATCCTGAAAGCACCTTGCCACTCGCCCATCAATACGCTAACAAATACAACTGGGACTCTTATGCTATTGATCCTTCCTGGGATCTGTACGGAGGCGGCGGAATCGCAGCAACAGCCAAAGAGACTTCCCTGTTTTTCCAATATCTATTTAACGGGAAAATCATTCAGGATAAAAAGCTTCTAGAAGCGATGCATACCTATGTTCTTTCGTCGGATAAATCTAAATATTGTTTGGGAATTTATCATTTTGACATGGGATTCAACGCCTACTATCATGGGGGTTGGTGGGGAACAGATGTGATCTATTCGCCGGAGTCTGATGCGACTATCACTGTCTTTACATTGCAAAAAGGATTTCAGCACGTCATCAATCCATTTATCGGAAAAGAATTTCAAAAGCTATTGATTGCAAAATCAGCAATAAAATAATAGTTGGTTTCGCTGCATTACTATGGAAAGCTTAAAATTCGATTGCCAACAGAATCATGCACTTTATTAGGCAAGGACTAGAAAGGCTGTCGCTTACGATATTGAATAAAGTACACAATTACATTTAGCAAAACAATAATGGCTGCCATTATAGCCGCTGCATATACAGTGCTATTAACTAATTTATTAGCAGCTGCAATGGCTATTAAAGCCCATACGGCGACAAGTCCAAATACCGGCAAATGACGTTGCCAGATCATCAATAAGTGAAGAATTAATGCAATTGAAAACATGATAATAGCCCACATGGTAGCTGATAATCCAAAACCTCCCCAGCCTATCTTCGTCAGATAGGCTGCAATATTGGCAATCAAAGCGACAGAAATCCACCCTGCATAAAGTTGAAAAGGGATCTTAAGAAATATACGCTTGCTGCGTGCAGCATGAAACGCAATAGTTTGTGTATAGTAAATTATCTTTAATAGCGACACAAAAAGTAAGACCATCAATAAAATAGTTAAAAAGGTATAGTCATACAACCAGGTAATGACCCATAAACTATTTGCTAGACAAGAAATCAAGAACCACCATCCGACTTTTAAAACTACTTTATCTTTTTCATTTGTCTGTCTGACAAAAGGACCAAAATAAATTACAAATCCAAACAACCCCAAATAAATGAGACCCCATATGGAAAAGGCATATCCCGCAGGTGTAAATAGATTTTGATATTTAGCAGAAATTGTTGCCATGGTCTCCCCATTAAAAATCCCCGTATTGGATAGGTAATTAATGATCACAGTGATGACCAAAGCAACTCCATTGCTTATTTGATAAAATTTCTTCATTGTAGACTACTTCTTTCTTTTCGGTCACGTGAACTGCAATAGATTCGTTACCACTAATTCTGAGTTTGATTAAATAATTTTTCTAAAACCTGATGACGGTAATCGAAGATTCGCTCCAACTTCCTTTTAACAAAAATTCCATGAGCAATTGTGCCTAGAATCCCCAAAGGCAATTCATAGTCAACCCTGTCTTTCATGAGTACCCCATTTTCGTTTGGAATAAATTCATGAAAATGATTCCAATAGGCATAAGGTCCCTTTAGTTGGAAATCAGTAAAACTTTTATTCTTTTCCACCTGCGTTATTTTGGTCTTCCACTTCAGCGGAAACCGAAGAATCGGAGATACCAAATAATCGATGATCATTCCTTCAAAAATTTCTTGTTGATCACAGTCTGAGGTGACTACAAAACCCATATCTTTTGGAGTAATTTCTGAAAGATTCATGGGTGACGAAAAAAATGCCCATGCGGTATCCATATCGCAGGTCAATTGCTGTTCTCTATATAATTTGTACCTCATCTGATTTGAGCTAACTTTATTGCTTGCCAATATAACAATATTAATGCAATTTAGTTTATTATTACACCATAAAACGCCTTTACGAGGTACTGAATCGGTGTTATAAAGAATATTTTTACACAAATACATTATTTAAATTGAAGCTAGCTTTTAAAGCATACTTTTTATCAATGGCTATTTAGCAGCAATATCCTTTTCCAATGCTTTTACGAGCGCCTTTGTATAACTTTTAGAAAAATCTGCTAAGCTGGAAGGGTTGATCGTTTCAGACTGTACACTCCAAAGCAGTTGTTCGGAGCTAACATCATATAGATTGCTTTCCAGATAGTACATTTTATCCGTCGTGTAATAACCAGGATCGTATGCAATTGGGTACCAATGGGAGTAATAGCTCCAAAAATTACCATACCAACCAAATCTCGGATAAGGCATATAAGGCCCATTTCCCGGTACATATCGGGTCTCGCTGGCTTTGTCGATCAGGGTAACAGTGAAAATGGCATCTGCATTCAAACTGTGTACTGCTTTCATCACTAAATCTTTGTTTTGACTTTCATCTTTGGTAAACGTCCGTTTAAAAACGTCGCTGCTTTTAATAGCCTTGTAGCCATGCATGGAAGCTGCTTCTGCCAAATTGGATTCAATGACCTCCTTTGCTTTAGCGTGGTTTGTCATTGCAATAATGAATATTGTTTGATATTGTTTGGGAGTAAGGTCTCTATTTTTATAGATATCTGTTATCCTTGTTGAAGTGCTACAAGCCAACAACAATAAGCTTGAGACAATTGCGATTAAAAATGACTTCGATTTCATATGTTTTAAAAATTAGTGTCGTTTAAATTGTTGAAGAGCGTCTTTTCCGAGGGATGGTAAAATTACACCAGTAAATAGAATTATAATGGACAGTTTAATAGCACATCCTATCTAACCTTTTGTTAAACAACACTTTTACAACAACATTTGTTTTCACAATTATTGATCGTAAATGAAATACTTTAATTTTTAATTGATATTATCAGAAAATCATCTTGACCATTTCAATCTGGTTGATTGTGTTGACCAGGCCTTGTCTTTTTAGAAATAGTTGCAAGTTTTTGGCTTTTTCATCAACGTTAGTAATTTGTACCTTTGCGCTGGACACAAACACTTTCAGCTCGGATAAAAGCTGTGTTGCAATACCTTTCCGCCTATGCTGCTGTGCTACCGCAATTTGGTAGATCCGTCTATTGGACGAATTGAACAAGATATATCCCACCAAATCGGAGCCAATAAATGCCCCCAACCCTTTAAGCTGAATTAATTCACTACGCTCACTTCTATTTTGCCAGCTGGGTTCAACATCCCAAAAAGACTGCAAAATATCCCAAGAAAAGTCATGGATAGACTGTATACGGATAGGCTGTGTTCTGCCAGATAAAGCACCCATCTTTACATGAAGTTCTCCTCCAAAGCACAGTAATCTACGGCCTTTAACAAAACCATTTTTTTCATATACCCGAATAGCACGTCGATTACTTTCTATCACTTCCAATAGTAATTTTTTCACGCGATACTCTCTGAAGGATGGCTGCATAAATCTGTACATTTCACCGACTAATCCGCTGTTCCGATAGGCGGGCAAAACACCTGTACCAGCATTGTAGATCACTTTACTACCCTCAATTTCTCGCATGCCATGCATAATAAAAGCTACCAGTTGTATTCCGTCAAAAACACCAACTGACAAGTCCATTAAAATATCCTCGCCTCTGATCTTCGACTCCAATTGCAATGCGTCTAACTGAAATGGTACAATATAGTCGGCAAAAGCTCCATTAATTGCCTTTAATAAGTCAGCACTATCTCCCGCTTTCAATTTCCGTATCTCCATCCCTTATTTTTTATGGACTATTAAATTTACTGATGCCTGAACAAAGAGCTCTCATGCTATCCTTTCCTAAATTTTTTCATTCGGACAAAATCTGATTTCTGTGATGCTTCAAATGCACCACATAGTCAAGCATTAAAAATTCGAGGCTATGGTCATTACAAGTCCTTTGAATCAATTTGTTCGCAATTACCTGCTTAAACAAAAACAACAATTGTTCGTTTACCGATCGCCATAGATTGCATAATTTCTCGGTCTCAGCATGTTGGTAACCTGCAGATGCACAATAGGCTACCTGATCATAGTATATTTTTGGATTTTCTTCAAATTGAGCTCTTATAAACCGTTGGTAATTAACAAAAGCGCTATCGACTAGATGACCCAGAATCTCTTTTTTGCTCCATTTATCTGGTTCTAATTTGCGATTAAAATCGTCATCATTTATTTCCAAAATTTGCGAAGAAAACTTCTGAATAATATGCTCAAATTCTTCCAATAATGTATTCATACCTAAATTTAGCTAGTATAACCTTAATTTCTTACCAATTTAATCCGATCCATCCACGCTGCTTTGTCCAAGGTTCTCATTGTAATACCATTCTATTGTTCCGCAACCTTTATTGTACCACTCCACAGCTTTTGCTTCATGCTCTTTCAAAAATTCATCTTTCGCATCATTATAATCGTTACCATCTTTCCATTGCTGCAGTACCAATTTTTCTTTGAGTGCCTGATAGCGATCTCTTACATTGTCGTGCGCACGCAGGTAATCGCGAAAGGCTATATGGCGCAACCAGTGTTTTGATTGCAAGGGTATGCTATGGATATGTGCTACTCGTAACGAATGGTCATGCAATCGTGCTGGAATTTCATCGCCAGGTGCGATTTGCTCTGGTAATCCTAATACTTCAGGACGATCAATCAGGGCGATAAAAAAACGTCTGTAAGGCATATCCTCATTGTATTTTTCATAATATACATAGCAATTGTCCCGCAACAGGAGCGGAATACGATCAAGATCGTTTTCTTCCTCTAAACCGATCAATATATCAATGATTGGTTTGGCAGACAATCCCTCAACGGCCGTACTGCCTATGTGATCAACCCTCGACCTTATTGGTTTCAACAACGTAAAAAGTTCATGTTGAATACTGTCAAAATTCGCTTTCCATATCGGATTATAAGGTTCAAACGGTAAAATCATACGCTGTTTTCTTTGCCAATACAAGATAAATACACATCATTCGATCAAATACGCCTCGAATGACACCCTAAAAGTTAAAGTTAATAAATTTATCGTTTTCCGAGAGAGCCTATAATCCAGTTCTCTTTTTTCTAATGCATTTATCGGGCAAATCTCTTCGTTCCAACGACACAAAGAATAACAGCAACTGTTACGGCCAGCATGCCAACACCGACTTGTTCATGAAGAAGCCCGGCGGCTAAAGCCAGACCGAAAAAAGGCTGGAGTAACTGTAATTGTCCGATGGTCGCCGTGCCACCTTGGGCGAGTCCTTTATACCAAAAAACAAAGCCAATAAACATACTGAACATCGACACATAGGCTAAACTGGCCCAGGCCCCGATAGGCACAGTGTCAAAAGACGATGGAAGGTAGACAAAGGTAAGTGGCAACATCAACGGCAGCGACAAAACCAAGGCCCAGGAAATGACCTGCCAGCCCCCTAGCGTCTTGGTCAATTTTGCACCTTCAGCATAGCCCAAACCACAGAGAATGACCGATAAAATCATTAAAACATCGCCTAAAGGTGAGGCTGTTAGTCCTTGTGCCAGCGCATAGCCGATCACCAGTAGACTCCCTAAAGCAGAGAACAGCCAAAAAATTGGCTTCGGACGCTCGCCACCGCGTATAATACCAAATACGGCTGTCGATACGGGCAAAATACCGATAAAAACGATGGAATGCGCGGACGTGATGTGCTGCAGAGCCAAAGCGCTCAGTAAGGGAAATCCAACGACACATCCTATTGCCACGATGCATAGCGACCCCAATTGCTTTCTTTCTGGACGTTTTTCCTTAAAAACCATCAATGTTATCAGTGCCAATATGCCTGCAATGGAAGCCCTTGCTAATGTAACAAATACAGGGTCAAAAGCTAAAACCGCCATGCGTGTTGCCGGCAACGAACCACTAAATAATACCACACCAATAAAACCATTTAACCAACCGCTCGTTGTATTTTCCTGTAATTTACTTATACTTAATTGCGCCATGTATCAATCTTTTACACAAAGTTCGTCCATTACAAGAATTAAGCACAGTCACAGTTTTTGATAATTCAATGGACACAGTTACCTTTAAAGACGAACACTAATCCTAATTTGATGAAAAAAGATTATTTGTATAATGAAATAGCAGACAATATTGCCAATAAGATTAAATCAGGCGTCTTAAAAGCTGGCGAAAAACTACCTTCGGTGAGGAACCTAAGCGCTGAACACGGTATCAGTATAAATACCGCAAAAAGGGCATTTCTAGCGTTGGAAGAACGTTCTCTTATACAGTCCAAGCCCCAATCCGGCTACTTCGTTAGTCCTCCAAACTATTTGCAACTTCCGTTGGCGGCAGCCAGTCAACCTATTCCAATCGCCAACAACAGAGAACCGGATCAATTGATGAATAAGGTGTATTCAACCATGGGACGTCGGGACTTAACCTTATTTTCAATCGGTGTTCCTTCCGGAAGTCTCCTACCTACCGCAAAATTAAAAAAAGAAATCGTCCTCGCTACACGGGAGCTCAGCGATGGTGGCACAGCATATGAACCCTTGCAAGGCAATATAAAATTACGTCGTATGGTGGCCGTACGTTCATTGGCCTGGGGTGGAAATCTAAATGAAGATGATGTCGTTACCACCAACGGCTGTATGAATGCTTTAGTTTTGTGTCTGATGGCCTTAACCAAACCTGGAGATACACTGGCTCTGGAAAGCCCCTGCTATCCGGGTATCCTCCAACTTGCCGTCAGTCTAGGGCTTAAGGTGCTGGAAATAGCTACGGACCCCATCATAGGAATAGACATTGAAGCCCTCAAAAATCTGTTGCCCCAAATTAAAGTCTGTTTACTGGTCCCCAATTTTAACACCCCTTTGGGTTATTGCATGCCTGATGAGCACAAGCGGGAAATTGTGGCATTGCTGTCAAAACACCAAATTCCGCTAATCGAAGATGACACCTACAGCGACCTCCATTTTGGCACCCAACGCCCCAAATGTTGCAAATCTTTTGACCGGGATGGCAATGTCCTCTGGTGTGGATCCGTTTCAAAGACGTTGGCTCCAGGCTTCCGTGTCGGATGGGTTGCTCCTGGAAAATACAAAGAACAGATTATCAAACTAAAACTGATCCATTCCCTGTCATCTACGGCGATCATCAATGAGGCGGTTGGAAATTTTCTATTAACCGGAAAGTATGAAAACCACCTGCGTAAACTTCGTAGATCATTAACGGAAAACTACCAGCGCTACGCTGCCATCATTTCGGACCATTTTCCGGAAGGCACTAAAATTAGCCGTCCACAGGGTGGACTTGCCCTATGGGTCGAGTTTCCAAAACACATCGATACAGGCAAGCTATATAACTATGCGCTTAAACTACAGATCAGCATTTCACCGGGGCGGATTTTCACCTTACAGGATCAATTTCACCATTGCATGCGTCTCTGTATTGGTTTACCCTGGAGCAATGAACTCGCTTTAAAATTAAAACAGCTCGGTAAACTTACAAAAGCACTCTAATACATAACATGATAAGAGCATAATACCAACGTTCGGGGCAATGAAACAACAGATCGGAGCCTATGATTACTTGAGTTCCAGCTCCAGCCTATGTTTACCAGCGTCCAATTGGACGACATCCCTACTGCTAATGCTAACATTATCCGGCGGATAAAATGTCGCCGTGGCATTTGCGGGTATTTGGATATCATAAACAATCTTTTTATCCTTTAACTTCCATTCGGAAACAATTTTACCGTAGGGTGAATCATAAGAAATAGAAGATTCTTTCAGTTCCTGGGGGAAGATGGGTTTTAAGAGCACATGTTTAAATCCAGGTTGTTTAGGATCTGGCAGAATCCCGCCGATAGATTTAAAAAACCAACCACCGATTTCGCCAAACATCATGTGGTTGTCTGAAATATCACGGGTTGCTTTTAAATCCCAGTTCTCCAACAATGTTGTTGCGCCATTTACAATCCACCATCCCCAAGACGGATAAGTATCTTGTACCGCAACCTTATAGGCTGTCGTTGCATAACCGTTATCTTTTAACGCATTCAATAATGCTTTTGCACCCAATACTCCTACATCTAAGTGAAAGTTGGTCTCTTCCACTTTCTTATTCAGGTTGGCTGCAACCCGGGCTTTCATTTCGTCAGGTACCACACCCCAATAGAGTGGAACACTCAGTTCAGTCTGTGTTCCATTGCTATAAATACCCTTGGAAGCATCTAAAAATTTAGCGTTGATGGCCGTCTTAATTTTTCTGCTCAGCAGTTCATATTTTTGTTGATCTGCTGTGTATCCAAACAATTTAGCCGTAGCAGCCAAGATGGTCGCATCCACATAAAAATAAACCGAGGAGGTCAACTCCAGATTCGACTGTGACTTCACTGGCACCCAGTCTCCACGCCCAAAAGTTGTCAACCCAGATGGGCTGATTCCGTCGACATAATCCACATAGCGTTTGATATTAAGATAGCATTCTTCTAATGCACGTGGGTCTCCATAAAACTGATAGATCTGCCAGGGAATGATGGCAATGGTACTTGTCCAATCCAAACCATTCGCTGTACCATAACCCCATCCCCCAGTTGGAATAATATCGGGTAAGACACCGTTCTCCTGTTGCTCATCACGATGATCCGCCATCCATTTTTCATAAACTGTTATCCCGTCAAAATTGTACAAAGCTGTTTCAATCGCAAGGTGCCCATCCCCTGTCCAACCGTTCTTTTCGCGCTGCGGACAGTCTGTCGGATAGCCCATCAAATTGGACAAGTAGGCATTGTTGGTCGCTTCCCATAGTTTGTTGACCAACGCTGATGACGTCTTGAGCTGTCCAATGGCGGGCACATCACTATGCATAAAATAAGCGGTCACAGCCGAACTATCCAATGCAATTGCCGCACTACTACTAATTTCGACGTAACGAAATCCTTTGTAACCGAACTTTGCCATAAACTCATCATTACGACCGCTTAAGGTAAGAATGTCCGTTTGAAAGGGCTCCTTTTCCTTATCGCCCCGATAATAAACATCAATATTGGACAGGTCAAGACGCCCATCTGCCGACAATCGTTCACCATGCTTGATACGTAGCATAGTCCCTGCAGCTCCGTTGACTTTAACTTTTGTAATCCCAGCCATATTTTGGCCTATATCGAAAACATAAGTACGTTGGTCTATCTTTGTCACTGATTTGGGCTTATAGGACTTCACGAGCCGAATCGGTACCATCTGTTGGGAAACGATATGTGCAGATGGCGCATTTCTATACTGAACAACCTGCCAAGTTGAATCATCATATTTAGGTTTGTCCCAGTTGGGTATTTCCAGTCTTGCATCATAATGCTCACCAGTGTAAATATTATTATAAGTAATTGGTCCCGAAGCTGTTTTCCACTGCTTATCTGAAACAATAGTTTCTACTGTACCATCTGTATAGACGATTTTCAGCTCTAAACAGAATGTTGGTCGGGCCCGCCACGGTGCTTTATCAAAGTTCCAAACCGCCAGTGGTTGGTGATTATACCAGCCATTCCCCAAAACAACGCCAATAGCGTTCTCTCCTTGTTGGAGCTGCTGGGTTACGTCCGTCACGACATATAATGTACGCCGGTCGAATCGAGTATACATTGGATCCAGGCGATGGTCTCCTACGCGTTGACCATTCATGGAAAGTTCATATAGCCCTGCTGTGGCAATATACGCGCGTGCAGACTTTATCGGCTTATTTATCTTAAATTCTGTTCTAAAATAAGGCGTTTCTCGCGCATGAATATCCTTATTGTCGCTAATCCATTTTCCCTTCCAAAGGTCCATTCCCATCATTCCAGTTTCGAACGATGCTATTTTAGAACTTGTTGATATACCATCCTTATCCCATACTTTAACCTTCCAGAAATACGTGGTCTTTGGCTTTAACTGTGCGCCGTTATAGGTCACTAACATGGACGAGCTGAGCTGTTTGCCACTATCCCAGCTATTTTTCGTCTCCTTCAGTAGTGCCAGCGAATCTTGCCCTAAAAGGATCTGATAAGCCTGTTGTACCGCACCACTACGTTGGTCCTCAAGTCGCCAGCTAAGTCTCGGCTGGGTTGCATCGATACCCAATGGATTGACCAGATGTTCGCATGTCAACTGTACCGCGATGCAGTTGCTTTTAGGTTGGGCATAAGTGCTGTTCGTTATACACAACAGTATTGTCAATAAAATCCTACGCATGAAAAGATACTATTCTTGGTGGTTGTTAAATTGTTTTAGCTGATTTAAAAATCTAATATATCAAATATTTTCCACATGGTGACCTGTACTTTCCTGCACGATATACCTCAGGCAGCAAAATAAATTCTTGCAACTTTCATAAAAATAACCTTATATTAGTCGCAACTTTAGGGGTGTCTGCTCATGCAGACTGAGATTTTACCCTTAGAACCTGATCCGGATCATACTGGCGTAGGGAAAAGTGAGCTGTCTACAAGGTGCATTGCTGCGCCTTTGTGTAGCCATTCCTAAAGTTTTACCAAAAAAAAATAAGGAATGGAACTTACAATAAACCATCAAATTCGATTTTTCGATCCCGCACTTACTTCACTAGAAGACTTGTTACTTTTGGAATTATCTGGCAAAACCCAGGGCGTGGCTGTAGCCATCAACAACCAAGTCATCCCCAAAAAGGACTGGGGTACGACAACACTTAAACCTTATGATCAGATTATCTTAATCACTGCATCTCAAGGCGGCTAGCCTTTCAAAAAAAATCAACCGAGTAATTCACCACAATACAGAAAAAATGACAGCTGAAACAATTACGCAATCCCCCTTTCCAAATGCAAAGAAAATTTTTGTAGCCGGAAAACTATTTCCTATTCAAGTCGCTATGCGTCAAATCTCCTTGAGCCCAACCAAATTAACGAATGGACAGATCGAAATTAATCCGCCGGTAACAATCTATGATACTTCTGGGCCTTATACAGATGACACCATCCATATCGATATCCGCAAAGGACTCCCTCGCCTTCGCGAGCAGTGGATCTTGGATCGTCAGGATGTCATACAGTTGGCTGGCATCAGCTCTGAATATGGACAAAAACGACTTTCTGATCCAACGTTGGACGAACTCCGATTTGCCTATAGCCACAAACCGAAAGTAGCCTCCGCCGGCAAGAATGTCACCCAATTACATTATGCAAAGCAAGGCATCATTACCCCGGAAATGGAGTATGTTGCTATCCGAGAAAACCAACGTATTGAGCAGTTGGAAGCTAGTACCCCTGGAATGGATCATCAGCATCGGGGGCAAAACTTTGGTGCGAGAACACATAATAAAGCTATTACACCAGAATTTGTCCGTGAAGAAATCGCCGCCGGAAGAGCGATCATACCCAATAATATTAATCACCCTGAAAGTGAACCCATGATTATCGGACGCAACTTTCTTGTTAAAATCAATGCCAATATTGGCAATAGTGCCGTAAGTTCAAGCATAGAGGAAGAAGTTGAGAAAGCGGTATGGGCCTGTCGTTGGGGGGCTGATACCATCATGGATCTATCCACTGGCAAAAATATTCACGAAACCCGCGAATGGATTATCCGTAACTCGCCAGTCCCAATCGGTACAGTACCGATCTATCAGGCGCTCGAAAAAGTAAAGGGGGTGGCCGAGGATCTTACCTGGGAAATATTCAAAGATACCTTGATTGAACAGGCCGAACAGGGTGTTTCGTACTTTACCATACACGCCGGCGTATTGCTTCGTTATATCCATCTCACGGCATCCCGAGTTACTGGAATTGTCTCCAGAGGCGGCTCTATCATGGCCAAATGGTGTCTTTTTCATCACAAAGAAAATTTTCTCTATACCCATTTTGAGGAAATATGCGAAATTATGAAACAATATGATGTGGCTTTTTCACTTGGCGACGGTCTTCGCCCCGGAGCTATTGCAGATGCAAACGATGCAGCTCAATTTGCGGAGCTCGAAACCCTGGGCGAACTCACCAAAATCGCCTGGAAACATGATGTTCAGGTGATGATCGAAGGGCCAGGACATGTTCCTATGCAATTGATCAAAGAGAATATGGACAAGCAATTGGCCTGTTGTGACGAAGCGCCATTTTATACCTTAGGTCCATTAACAACAGATATTGCTCCAGGCTATGACCATATCACATCCGCCATTGGAGCGGCTATGATCGGTTGGTATGGCTGTGCAATGCTTTGCTATGTTACCCCCAAAGAACACCTGGGTCTACCAAATAAAAAAGATGTCAAAGATGGTGTAATCACCTATAAACTAGCTGCCCATGCGGCCGATTTAGCCAAAGGACACCCTGGTGCACAATATCGTGATAACGCCTTGAGTAAAGCCAGATTCGAATTCAGATGGGAAGATCAATTCAACCTTTCCCTTGATCCAGATACCGCACGGGAATATCATGACGAAACATTGCCGGCAGATGCGGCTAAAGTTGCGCACTTCTGCTCCATGTGCGGTCCCAAATTTTGCTCGATGAAAATAACGCAGGAAATCAGGGATAGTGCCGCCCAGGGGATGCTGGAAAAATCACAGGAATTCATCGCACAAGGAAAAGAGATCTATTCATGATTATTGCATTGACAGCAGCAGAAACAATCCGTTCTGAACAGGCGATTATAGCAGCGTTGTTTAAAGAAGGTCTTGATATTCTGCATTTGCGTAAGTATCATTTTACAGACTTACAAATGTCGCGATATATAGAAACTATAGCTCCTATATACCGCGACAGATTGGTTCTACACTCACATGCGCATCTATCGGCTGAGCTTGGGATTGCACGAATCCACCTGAACGATAAAAGTAGACTGCATGAATCTGCAAATCAACTGGGGCCTACAACAATCTGTTCAACATCTGTGCATGATATTGATCAATTCAATAGCCTTGATGAACGTTGGGCCTATGCTTTTTTCAGTCCATTATTTCCGAGCATCTCAAAAGTGGGGTATGGAACGCATAATGCAAGACTAGGTCAACTCCCGTCACGCGCCAACTTTGCTGTTCGTCTCATCGGTCTTGGAGGGATAAACCAAGACAACTGTCTTATTCCGATGCAGCAAGGTGCAGATGGAATTGCCTTATATGGCACTTTATGGAAACATCGGGATCCTATTCAAAATTTTATTGCATGCAAACAAAAACTATGGAAAGACTCCAATATATCTCACAAGGTAAAACTATAAGGGAACAAAAAAACAACATGCTGAAAGCGCTGGATGCTGGGGCCAAATGGATACAGATCCGATGGAAGGAAGCCGAGGAAAAAGATCTTCATGCGCTCGCCGAAGAGATCAGGCAGGCTTGTTCCGAATTTGGTGCCAGCTGTATCATCAATGACCATCCTTCGCTTGCAGCGGCTGTAGACGCTGATGGGGTGCACTTGGGACTGGACGACTGCAGTGTAGCAGCTGCCCGGCACCTATTGGGTGCAGGAAAAATAATCGGCGGTACAGCCAATAGCTTTGCCAATGTAAAGCAAAGAATAAGTGAACATTGTGACTATATCGGGCTCGGGCCATTCAACTATACCACGACAAAACAAAAACTAAGTCCCCTACTGGGGATTGCAGGATATGAAAACATCATCCAACAAGTCCGCCGAGAAGGCCTAACCCCTATTCCAATATTCGCAATTGGCGGTATAAGCCAACTTGAAGATATCCAACATCTATTAGAAATTGGCGTCTACGGTGTAGCACTCTCGGGAATCGTAACCAAGACTCCAAACATTGTTTCATCCATCAATAAAATTTTACTATGAGCAACCTACATATAGCCGATCGCGTATTTGAATCCAGATTATTTCTCGGTACGGGCAAATTCGGTAATCTCACGGAAATGAGCGATGCCATTGTGGCTTCGGCTTCCCAATTGGTCACCGTCGCCCTCAAACGAATCGACCAGACCGGCTCAGACGACAGCCTCATCAGCGCGCTCGATCTGGCGGCAATCCATTTGCTTCCCAATACTTCGGGAGCACGAACAGCTGAAGAAGCAGTACTTGCGGCTCAACTTGCTCGCGAAGCACTGGAAACAAACTGGGTGAAATTGGAAATTCATCCCGACCCACGTTATCTGCTGCCCGATCCTATTGAAACCTTACGCGCAACCGAATCACTTGCTAAATTGGGTTTCGTCGTCATGCCCTATATTCACGCAGACCCGGTACTTTGTAAACGTTTAGAAAATGCAGGCACAGCTGTCGTTATGCCTTTAGGTGCCCCTATTGGAAGCAATAAAGGGCTGCGTACCTTGGACTTTCTCGAAATTATTATTGAGGAAAGTAATGTCCCAGTGGTCGTAGACGCTGGAATCGGAGCGCCTTCCGATGCCGCTAAAGCCATGGAAATCGGAGCTGATGCGGTGCTTGTCAATACGGCAATTGCAGTCTCTAATAATCCGATACGTATGGCCGAAGCTTTCAGAGAGGCCGTTATCGCTGGACGGAAAGCTTATGAGGCCGGATTGGGAAAGATAGGCTCCCACGCAATCGCTTCGAGCCCCCTAACTTCATTTTTATTTGACTGATAATTCACTATGACAGATTTCAAAATGATACGCGATGAATACTCCTGGGATGAGGTCCATGCACAGATTTATGACGCTACCGATCAGGATGTACAACATGCGTTAGAAAAAGACCATTTAACGCTCTCTGACTTTAGAGCGCTCATCTCACCGGCTGCAGCACCATATCTGGAGCAAATGGCACAAAAAACCCAACAAATCACGCAACGTCGTTTCGGTAAAACCATACAGCTCTATGCCCCGCTTTACCTGAGCAATGAGTGCCAAAACATCTGTACATATTGCGGTTTTAGCATGGACAATAAAATCAAACGCAAAACACTGAGCAACACCGAACTATTACTGGAAGCAATGGCGCTCAAAGCCATGGGAATCAATCATATCTTACTGGTCAGCGGAGAAGCCAACAAAACTGTCGAGATCACTTATTTCCTAAATGCTATTCGGCTTTTAAAACCTCATTTTTCACAGATATCCATTGAAGTACAGCCATTGGAAGAATCCGAGTACCGATTACTGCAGGCAGCCGGAGTCTATGCAATATTGGTCTATCAGGAAACCTACCATCGCGAAGTTTACAAACAATATCATCCGAAAGGAAAAAAGTCCAATTTTGATTATCGTTTGGATACGCCTGACCGTATAGGCCGGGCGGGAATCCATAAAATCGGACTGGGCGTATTACTTGGGCTGGAGGACTGGCGGGTGGACAGCTTTTTCACCGCGGCACACATCGCCTATTTACAAAAACGATATTGGCAAACACGCTATTCGATTTCCTTTCCACGCCTGCGACCAGCCGCAGGTTCTGTTAAGCCAAATTTTCATTTGGCAGACCGCGATCTACTGCAGTTGATCTGTGCATACCGCCTGTGGAATGAAAATTTAGAAATCTCCATTTCCACCCGAGAGAACGAAACCTTCAGGGATCATATCATACCTATTGGCGTAACGACCATGAGTGCCGCTTCAAAGACCAATCCGGGAGGCTATGTTGTTGATCCGCAAGCTTTGGAACAATTTGAAGTAAGTGATGAAAGAGATATGGAAACAATAAAAAATCAAATCCGAAAGATGGGCTATTCTCCAGTGATGAAAGACTGGGAGAGCAATTATGCCGGTATAGTACGTTAAATACATGAAAAATAACATTTTTGATCGCTATAGCAGACAGATTTTTATTGAAGAGATCGGCGTTGCCGGACAACGGAAGATTATGGATGCCAAGGTATTGGTCGTCGGTGCGGGCGGACTCGGGAGCCCTGTCGTTCAATATTTAGCCGCGGCCGGTATAGGGAAACTTGGCCTGGTTGATTTTGACAGGGTTGAAATCCACAATCTAAATAGACAGATCATTCATTCCGAAGATAATATACACCAGGCAAAAACAGAAAGTGCCACAGCCTATATACTGCAGCACAATAGCACAATTGATTTTGAGCCCTTTCAGGTAAAAATAGATGCAGACAACGCGCTAGCATTGCTCGCTCCCTATCATATCATTGTCGATTGCTGTGATAACTTTCCGACACGCTACCTGCTTAATCATACGTGCCTACAACTCGATAAACCTTTGGTGTACGGTAGCATCTATGGTTTTGAAGGACAGCTGGCTGTCTTTAACTATCAGGGTAGTAAAAACCTATTGGATATCTTTCCAACGCCCCCCGATCCGGAACAGGTTCCAAATTGCGATAAAAATGGGGTGCTGGGTCCTTTACCCGGTATTATCGGCAGTATGATGGCCATGCAGGTGCTTAAAATAGTAACCGGATTACCCGTAGACAGCAACCAGTTAACGGTTGTTGACACATTCCATTGGCGTTTTTCGAAACTCTCCTTCTAAGGATTATTTCGGAAGGCGTTCCGCAAAAAGAGATAGAACGCTTTAAAAGAGCTCAAAAATTTATTTTAAAACAAAAGCAGACAAACAAAATTTGCTAATTTTAGTTTATATATTAGCAAGCTTAAATGTCAACTTTACGATCTGGAATGAAAAAAGTAATTTATCCATTACTCTCCCTCTCTTTATTACCCTTATTTTCAATTGCGCAAGAGACGAAACTCACTGCTGACGATCTCTTTGTAAAAGCGCGAAAGGTAGCCTTTGATTCAAAAGATTATCCGCAAGCCATTCAATTATCCAAACAGGCGCTACTTCAAGCACCGGATTACACCGATATTAGCATCTTTCTCGGGCGGCTTTATACCTGGTCGGATAAAATTGATTCGGCAAGAACCATCTTCACAGAACTGGACAAAAAGAATACAAGTGATGAAGATTTCTTTTTAGCCTATGCCTCATTGGAATATTGGAATGATCAGACTGACAAAGCTATTGCAATTACAGACAAAGGGCTTAGCCTACATCCGCAGTCGCAGGATCTACTTCTGTTAAAAGGTAAAATTAGTTATGGCAACGATCATTATGAAGCTGCCGAAAAGGCAATTCATAGTTTATTGGCAATTAATCCTAAAAACACAGAAGCTCGAGCACTGGCAAAAAGTATTGAAGAATATACGGCTAAAAACGCAATCGGTCTGACCTACAACTTCGTCTATTTTGACAAACAGTTTGATCATAATTGGCACATTGTCGGCTTAAGTTATAAGCGGGCAACCCCCATAGGGTCAGTTATTTTCAGGACCAACTATGCAAATAAATTTGCAGAAAACGGCGTACAATTCGAGATGGAGGCTTATCCGCGTCTTTCAAAGATATTTTACCTCTACGTGGGTGCTGGATACTCCAATAATGTGGGGATTTTTGCGAAATATAGAACTGGCGTGTCTCTCTATGCCAATCTTCCGAACAGCTTTGAGGGAGAGATCGGATATCGTCAGCTTTATTTTAGTGACAACATCTGGATGTACACGGCTTCAGTAGGAAAATATTACCAAAACTTTTGGTTCAATCTGAGGACTTATCTTACACCGGGCGAAAAGAATATTTCCCAATCCTATACCGGAACAGTCCGCTATTATACAAAAGGAGCAAACGATTACTTCGGATTTAGTGCCGGAACGGGTCTGAGCCCCGAAGAAAACCGAAATAATCTATTGGACAACGCTTCCTATAAATTAAAGACATTCAAAGTAGGTGCCGAGTATAACTTCTCGGTGAAACAAAGTAACCTATTTTCAATTTCGGGCACCTATTATAACCAAGAATTCAGGCCAAAAGAGAAAGGAAATCAATTGGACATCATCCTTGGTTATATTCGAAAATTCTAGTTCTTCTTTGTTCTATTAAAGTAATTTGTATACACACTGTCTGGAAGAAGTCGCTTCTGGGTATAAAAGAGTTTGTTCTTGCGCTTAAATAGTTCAAAGCGCTTGGACAATTCTTCTTTCGCATTATCCGCGGTGGCATCTTCATTGAGTATTCCATCCAATTTATACAGTTGTCCATCGGAAAGATGGTAACTGCCCTTTACAAAATCTATCAATTGATTTTTACTCTGCATCATGGCAATGCCATCACCCTGAGCTGAAGTGCCCTTGTCAAGCCCCTGACCGATCCAGGTAACTTGTGTAGGAGTTTTCATCCCAAAATTCTCGCGATAGTAGGCCAATATGGAAGGGGCGACATCAAAATGGCTAACAAAATGATGAAAAGTCTTTGGCCCTTTCAAAAGTGGTGAATAAATCAACAGTGGAACATGATAACGATCGATTTTGCTTTGCAAGGGTATCTCAGGCATCGCGTGGTCCCCAGTTATGACAAAAATAGTATTTGCAAAATCTGGTCTCTTTTTATATTCATTAAAGAACTGCTCCATCGCATCATCCAGATTCAGCACCGAAACAAGCTGGGTACGGTTTTCCAAAGCCCACTTTTTTTGTTCGGGTGTAAGGTTCAATGTTGCGATACGTTGATCAAATAGTTGCTCATAATGAGCCGCATTATTAATCAAAAACGGATTATGGGTTGATAGTGTCAAAAGAACATGGAAATAAGGGTGTTCCTGTACCTTCTGTACTTCAAGAAGTTTGCTAAAGACAGCTTGATCTTCATATCCCCAGCTCTCCCCACCCTTTTCGGGCAATTTTTTATAAGGAGGTCCGAATGTGGCTTGGTCCATGAGCATATCTATTTTATTATAATCCATGAACTTTTTCATGAAATCAAAATTAGAATGACCGCCATAGAAAAACCCAGTATTGAATCCATTACTCTTCAAAATATTAAATAGATTAAAGTTGTCAGGCAAGGTGTCTTGTTCCAGGAATCCATGTGTTGCAAAAGGCAACGAACCTGTTATGGTCGGCAAAACGGAAAATGTCCGACCCGAGGAACTCATATTATTATCCCAATACAAAGACTGTTGCTTCAATGTACCTATAAAAGGTGTAAAGTTGCCAATATAGCCATTTTCAGCACTATAGGCATGTCCTAAACCCTCGATAACAAGAATGACCAAATTGGGTACTTTCGCCGTTTTCTGCATGTATGCCCCTAGGAAATCTTTAGTATCCTCTTTTTTCAAAAAGGGAAATTTAGTATCTACCACTTTTGCATCATCGTCGTCTTTATTGAACATAGCGAGCATCCCAGGGTGCTCATCCACGTAATTAGTGAAATTGGAATCGAAAAAATAACGCCACTTACTCCGGCTTGCATTGGCGACGAATTCATCTTTTTCGGAGCTCCCCCCCAAAAGCGAAGCCGAGGAGACAAAAAACGATATGATCCCCAAAGATAACAGTGCAATACTCGCATAAGCCTTTTTGAATGTCTGTTTATTGGCTACCCAAAGGGGAACCCAAGAAATTACGATCAATAATAAAAGTAAAGCAATATTGGTAAAACTCAACATACCACTGGCCTCCAAAATTTGCTTCATCTCTTCCGAACTATAATAGAACATATCAGCCCCAAGCAAATTTCTCGATTCGCCAAAATACAAAAACAAGATGAATTGCATAACGACAATAAACGAGAACGATATGACCATAAGAAGTCTTGCCCAAAAACTGCTGATGAACTGAAGCAATAAATAGCCGATTCCCAAACAGGCCAAGGATTGAAAGATAAACAAGATGTTATCCAAAAACAGGTATTTCCCGGCATGTGACTCCGAAAGCTGAGAAAATCGACGACCGTACCACCACCACTCGACACCAATAGATAACATATACAAGGCAAAGACAACCAACATAACAGGTCCTAAGCTCTGTAACGACAGAGTTAATCGCTGACCAAGGTATTTCCAAACCGACTCATTGGCATCTTTTTGTTGAAAGCCTTGCCGTGTCATTTCTCCCCAGCCATGCTGCTTACGAAAGTAATCAACAACCCCCTGTACCCCAGCTTTAACAACAATGGGATGAAAGTATAAAGGTTCTAGTATCGCGGTAGTTATCAGGGTGGAAAGATCTCGTTTCTTCGAATAGACCTGATGGCTAACAAGATCAACCAAGATGGCATAGATCGAATACAAAATTCCGGAAGCAATCACCAGTGCAAATAGTGCAACGAAAAATGGCCAATTGATTATTCCTAGAATAAAAAAGATTAAAAAAACAATATAGCCCGTAAATTCGACAATGGGTCCCAAGAATTCAAAGAAAAACCAATAAGGCATACTGAGCATACCAAAACGGCCATATTTGGGGTTGAACATAAGTTTTCGATGTTTCCATAAGGTTTCCATCGTGCCCCGCATCCAACGATTGCGCTGCTTACGCAATACTTCTTTTGACTCGGGTACTTCCGTCCAGCACAATGGATCAGGAATGTTGACCACCTCGTAGGCTTGCTTTTGCTCCTCCATATAGCGGCGCATACGAACAACGAGTTCCATGTCTTCTCCCACCGTATTTCGGTCATAGCCCCCGCACGCTAATACAATCTCCCGGTCAAAAGCGCCAAATGCCCCGGAAATAAGAATTAATCCCGAAGCCCTGGACCAAGCCATACGGCCTAAAATAAAAGCGCGGATATACTCCAAAGCCTGCGTACGTCCCAACCATGATTTTGGTAGATTAACGTCGACCACCGAACCGTTCACGACATTACAGTTATTAGCCAAACGTATAACGCCGCCACAGGCTATAACCCGTTTGTCGGTCTGCTCCAAAAATGGCTTTGCTAATTTTAGAATAGCATCCTGTTCCAAAATGCAGTCCACATCAATACAGACGATATAATCTCCCGAAGAAATATTAACGCCGACATTGAGCGCATCAGCCTTACCGCCGTTTTCCTTGTCAACAACAATCAGCTTCTTAAAAGCTGGATTTTTGCTCTTATAGATCCCCCTTATATCCTTGGTCTCAATAGTTCCCTGAACAAAAAAGGACGTTGGTTCAAGTTCATAAGAAGCTATCAATTTCAAAATTGAGTCGTCTTTACTACCATCATTAACGATAATAATTTCCAGATTATGATAATACAGCGACAATAATGAACGTACGTTTTCAACGATGGTCATCCCTTCGTTGTATGCTGGCGCAATCAGACTGAATGTTGGCGCGTTGGGGTTGGTGGCAATAATACTATAATCCGTAAATGTATTATTGTGTTTGTAACGAAACACCGCTCCATAAGCGTATAGCCCTATCCAAGTATAGATAATGAATACTGCTGCCGAATAAAGCAAAAATAACCAAACTATAATTTCGTATACGATATGGGAAAACTCTAACATTTTTTCTCTTGCAAAGCGTGTTTAATAATTTGTGTAAGTTCGTCGTATGTATCTTCACGTTGTGAAATCTCGCGCAAATACTGTTCTTCGCCCAGTACAACGAGTACTTCTGCTGCAGAAATTTTAATTGACACTTGGTTATGATTCCACAGTTGATCCTTTAGAAAATACTCACTTTCTCTACTTTTGGCAATCTTCATTGCTTTAAGGATTTCGATCTGAACTCCTATTGGTTGCAGATCAAAATTTTGCATAAATTGCTGAATTGTCCCACTGTTCTCAATAGCCTGCAACGTTCGTATGGCTTGTACACGAACCTTCGTAGATGGATGATCCAATAGGCTAAAAACTTCGGTATAAAAAGTCATCAATCTAAATTTTCGGATCAAACGCAATGTAAATACGACGACAGAATCATTTGAACTCTTAAGCCAGGTATCCACATGTAACTCCGAAAGCTCGGGTATTTCATGAATAGAAAACAATAAACGCAATTGTTGCCAGTCAGATAAGGGACGATCGAAATGGTCCAAAAAACCAAGTCCCTCATATCCCTTAAAACTTACGATCGCATATTGTGCTTCTTGATATACCGCAGTACGGGGATCATTAAGCTTGTCTGTTATCTCAGGGATTGCCGGTTCAACATTCATCGCGGCAAGCTCTTGAACCCCACCCGCAACCAGATAAGCTTTTCTATGCCGAAGCTTTCGCCAAGCCTCATCCTCCAATTTAAAATCATGAAACAACCTATTGATCGATTGTTTCGCTCCACCAGAAAATTTTCGATCCGAGTCGACTAATACATCCAAAAAAAGAGCCCGAAAAGAAGGTTCCTTCAGGTATTTCGCAAACTCCAGGTCTCGATCGCCATTCTCATCGCCACCTACTATAGTTTCCATAATTTTGTACTCGATGATCTGTCGCCAAGATTGCCTATTATGAAGGATTCTATAGCTATAAAAGCTGTATCCCAGCACTGTGATAATCAATAATAGTACTAAAATCAATACGATAACAATCGCCAGAATAAGCTCATGTAGCTCGATATGGTGGTGCATAATTTTATTTATTTATCAGGCGTTTTATCCTAAGAATCAGTTCGTTTGGACTAAATGGCTTAACCATAAAATCAGATGCGCCTAAATCAAATGCATCCACCACGACCTCCTCTTGGCCCATACTCGATAATACAATAACCGGGATTTTCTTTCCGATACTCTTTATTGCCGAAAGAATTTCAATACCAGAAGCAAAGGGCATCATAATATCCGTTACAACTAAATCCAAATTCAGTTCATTAATTTTCTCGATGGCTTCACGGCCATTTCTGGTCAGCACCACTTCGTGTCCTTCTTTCACTAATTTGTGTTCAACAGTACGTAGTATCAATTCGTCGTCTTCCGCTATTAAAATCAACATATCATTATTTATTTAAGATTTTTGCAATTAATTCCAATCCGATATCCATTTCTTGTTCGATGGCCACAAAAGCGATCGCAAGGTCTGTTTCAATCGTTGGGCTGATCTCCAGGTCCTTGGTCATTTGAGCCAATTTAATAAGTCCGGCTGTCGATGAAGTTCCCCGCAACTTATGAAGGAGTTCTTTGATGCGTACAATATCGTTTGTATCAATGGCCTCCTTTAACTGCTTTCTAGACCCCTTTATTTCCCGGACGACCAAATCCAGAAAAAAGGTTAAAAATGCGGGATCATCGCCAGCCTGTTCTTCCAGCCGTCGCATATCCAGATGCTCGTCCAAATCTTCCAGATCCGAGGCTTCGGCAGCACTGGGTTTAACCGATAACATGGCTTTTTCCAAGGCCTTGAATAAATCCTGTTGACGAATAGGTTTAGCTAGAAAGTCTGACATTCCCGCTTCCAGACAGCGTTCCTTTTCGCCTGAAATATTACCGGCAGTAACACCGATAATAGGTGTCTCAGCATAGGATGACATTTGCCGGATCTGTTTGGTTGCTTCAATACCATCGACCTCGGGCATCTGAACATCCATCAAAATAAAATCAAATTGTTTCTCTTTGCAAGCACGAATGGCTTGGGCTCCGTCAGAAACTTCGGTTAACTGGGCGCCAGGCATGATGCTAGCCATCATGCGTAAATTAAGCGCCATATTAACGGCATTGTCGTCTGCCAGGAGCACCTGAACGTCTTGACCGTACGAATCTGATGATAACGATAAGTTTGCATTCGCCTTTACTTGCACAGCATCTTCCCTATTTTGTTGTATCGCCCTTCTTAAAGTCGAATACAGTTCTTCAGATTTAATCGGCTTAAGTAGACAGAATGACCGCTCCTCCTGTCTAAATGCAGAAATCACCTCATGCTCTTCCGAGGAAGTATGTAATACAATCAATGGAATGCCTTCTTCTTGTTTTCTAAAGAGTTCCTTAATCTTTTCTATCGTTTCCAGACCCGATAAGATAGGCATATGATAGTCCATTAAAATCACATCGAATCGTTCACCTTTCATCAGCAACTGTAAGGCTTCCATACCGTTTTCTGCGAGGACAGACTCAACGTTTTTATAGGCCAACATATGTTGAAGGATAATCCGATTATTAGCATTGTCATCGACAACGAGGACACGATTTAACGGTAAGTCTGTATCTTCCTCCTCCATTTCTTCGCATCGGACCTCGATATCAAAATAGAACGTCGATCCGACGCCCAGTTCGCTTTCCAGATTCAATTTACTACCCATGTATTTCAGGAGGTTATTGGAGATTGTCAAGCCTAGTCCCGTGCCGCCGTATCGTTTACTGACGGAGCTATCTTCTTGTGTAAAGGCATCAAAGATGTGTTGTTGTTTCTCTGGTGGAATTCCTATCCCCGTATCTCTAACCGAAAAACGTAAGGTCAATTTATCCTCATCGTTGCGAAGTTTACTGATCTTAAATTCAATCTCACCTTTTTCCGTAAACTTAACGGCGTTACCTAATAGATTCACCAATACTTGCTTAATACGTGCCTCATCAATCCAAACAAAAGCCGGCAGCCCCTGTTCAATGTTCAAAAGCAGTTCGACTTCTTTGCGTTGTGCTTGATAGAGAACAACATTAATAACCTGATTCGCTACATCATATACATTATACTTATCGACAAATAATTCAAGCTTACCGGATTCGATTTTTGAAAAGTCTAAAATATCATTAATAATATTGAGTAAGCTATTTCCAGATTCATTGATATAGCCTAAGTATTGTAACTGTGTGTCATTTAATGGTGTTTTTAATAACAAATCGGAGAATCCAATCACACCGTTCAATGGCGTTCGAATTTCGTGACTCATATTGGCGAGGAATTCGGACTTTGCCTTACTCGCCAGATCGGCCAACTCTTTCGCTAATTTTAATTCATCATTTATTTTAACCGATTCAGTGATATTTTGTGTAAAAATAATGATCCCACCTATACTTCCATCAGCGAGATGCCACGGTCTTACTTCCCAATTGAAATGTTGTGCTTCGGCAAGTCCACCAGCCTGTATGACTTCATCCGTATTCTTATACGGTATTCCCTCCAGCGCATCAAGGTAGATTTTTTTTCTATTTTCCGGTATATTTGGAAACAATTGAAAAAAGTTACTATTTGGCGGCAAACTTACTCCTTCGTGAAAATCTTCCAACCATTGATTACTCACCGAAATATAGTTAAAGTCTCGGTCAAACATAGCAACCGAAGCAGGAACATAATCCACAAAAGCCCGTAACATAGATTCTTTGCGTTCCAGTTCCAAGAATAGCGATTTACTTTTATCAATATCCTGAATAATTCCAAAAACACGTTTACACACATCATTTTCAAATTCGGGAATACCTTTTACCCGCACCCAAATTGATTCACCATCTTGTTTTAATAGACGCAATTCGGTATCATAGGGTGTTCTTGTTTTAACGGCGTTTTCAAAAATTCCACGCAAAATAACCTGGCTTTCCGGCTCATAAAATCCGATTGCATGTTCAAAATCAGGTGTAAAATCAGGATCCACACCATGAATTAACTTCGTGGAGTCGGACCAATAGACCTTGTTTTCAGCTAAATTGACCTACCATCCGCCTACCTGAGCGACAGCATTGGTCTGCTCCAGGATTTGTTTGGTATGCAAAAGATCATTTTCAAGGCGCAGTCGATCCGTCATATTCAAGGCCGTACTGACAACATAAGATCGTCCATTTTCATCCGTTTCCAACATATTATGGTATAGCCAAGAAATGTCTTCACCATCTTTTGTTTGAAGAACCATCATTCCCGAGTCCTCTTTGTTGCTTGCAATACGTTTGAGATAGTCTTCAACAAGACCGACATGATGAGACGGCACCAATTTCTTGAGGTTAAGTCCTTTTACCTCTTCTTTGGCATACCGCAATATCTCCCTTCCTTTTTCATTAACGGATAGAATATTACCGTCCAAGTCATGCATGCTCATCAGACCGATCGCATTTTCAAAAAAGCTACGGAATCTACGTTCAGAATTCTCCAACTTGAGTTTTTCTTCGCGCTCTTTTGTTACGTTTCTGCCAAAAGCCAGAATATCATGATTTATTGGATCATATTTGAAATGCCATTCAATTTCAACAACTTGGCCATTCTCTATTTTAGTCCTACTCGTTGATTGAACGCCGTATTTGGTTTCCTCAACCCGACCTAAGTCCGACACTAATTCCCTTTCAGTATCTCCCAATAAGGTAAAAATAGATTTGCCTAAACTATTCGACCTGGACAATCCCAGGACTTTACTAAATGCGGGGTTAACTTCTTTTACCTTGCGCGCCTCATCCAATACACAAATAATATTGTTCGTCAAGTGAAAAATTTCGGAGAAATAACCAGCCTGAACTTTTCGTTTTTTTCCCAATAATATTTTGGTTACTGCCTTGCCCAGCTCCTCCAAAGAGTCTTTTTGTTTATCCGAAAGCGTTTTCGGATGGAAATCAATGACACAGATCGTTCCAAGCGCATCGCCATCATCATCCAGGAGCGGAACGCCGGCATAAAAACGGATATTTCCCTCGCGAATCAATGGATTGGAAGACGAGCGTGGGTCTTCAAAAGTATCTTCAATGACGAGGACCTCCTTACTCATTATGGTGTATTGACAGACTGTATTCTTCCTGTCAACGGTATCCAACTCCATACCAACGCAACTTTGAATACGTTGTGTGTCTTGCTCCATCATGGCAATTAACGCTGCGGGACAATCTGTAATCAGACAGGCCGCCTGCGCAAAAACATCCAGCTCAGGGTCTTTCCCGAGTCCCATTAACTCATAGGACTTTAATTTTTCTATCCTTCTTAACTCATTTTCAGGAAAAACATTATTTGCCATTCACTTCTACTATTTAGATCTGGTTTATTGTGACCGTGAAGTTAATAAAAACATTGTTTAACGCCTAAACAATAAGGAAATATTGCTCAGATAAATGTTTTATAAAGAACAATCAACTGCAAAAATAGTTGATGCTATAAAAAGATTATCCATACGCCTTCTTCATAATTTAGTTATTTACTAATTGAATTTTATATTGTTTTTACCTTATTAAGAAAGCGGGAACTTTAATTCTACAGTGCATTTGGATAAATTGATCCAGAAAATAGCTTAAAAACGAAAGAGCCCGCTAAATGTGATAGCGGGGCTCTGCGATAGGTATAAGTTAAAAAAGTTTTTCAATACTCTGTTCGGCATAGCCGGCACTTGCTGTCATTCCCTTCCCTCCGATACCGGTTCTAACATGTATCCTTGAGCTAGCGTCGATTTCAAGAATATGATCTTTGTGCTGCGAATAATAACCTGCCCAAGAGGATGAAATCGAGGCACGCTGCATCGGCATGATACGGTTGGCTTCTGTAATCATCAATTCATTGATATAGGAATTCACAGCGAAGCCCAATTCATCCAGTCTGTTGCCCGCTGCATATTCGTGCGAATCACCGATAATAATACTACCATCCGTGGCCTGTTTAAAAAGTATATGAATTCCATAATTGCGTAGCTCCTGATAGTGATCAGGCAATGGAATTGTTTGAAAAGATGGGCAGTATTCTTCAAAACTCTCGTATCGACGAATGGTCAGTCCTGTTAAAATATTCCCTGGCAAATGGATATGGGCCAAAGGTTTCGTTCGCATCATTTGCAACTTGCTAATTTCAAGTCCACTATTGTCAAATAAGGAACGATATAAAATTTTAAACTCGTATCCATTGCAAATAAGCAATTTCTTCCCTTCAAAGTTTTGCAACGTACTGCTTGTGACAACAACAGCATCATTTTTATCCTCGCAGGCCACAATTGTCGTATCGTATTTCAACGTATAGTCCACAAACTTATTTTGCATATAAATATGCAGCTGTCTAATCATTGACTCGGGTTCTACACTGAGTTCCTGCGGAAAAAAGATAGCCTCTTTAACATAACTAGCATTCATCACAGGATATTTCAATAAAACCTGTTCCTTCGACCAAAGTTCATGTTCATATCCTTTCGCTTGATAATGCTTAGATAACTCATGAAGTACCTGAACTTCATCATTATCTGAAGCAATATAGATACTACCATTTTTTCTAACGGATATATCCATCTCCCGCTGAATAGATTGATATATTTCAAGTCCACGTACACCATAATCAAACCATTCACCGGCCATTCCCGATGGCACTACTTGTCCAAAATTACGAACGGTAGATCCCACGGGAAAATTATCCTTTTCGAGTTGGAGCACACGTAACCCCTTTTGTAACGCATGATAGGCATGAAAGGTGCCTAAAATCCCGCCCCCAACAATAATTAAATCATATGTATTTGTTTTCATCTTTATAAATAGAATATCATAAAAAAGTATAGTTAACTAATTTGTACTTCTCCTTTTGTCGCATGCCAAGGAGCCAACAACTCATCGTCGCTTTCTTTCATCTGTTCTTTTTTTCGAATAAAATAAAGTAGGGAGAAGATGCCCAAAATCGCTCCAATAATAGACGCCGAAAAAACCAATTGAATAAAGTAATTTCCCCAAGTAACAGAATTTGGCATAAACTCTTTGTTCACCAATATCAGAAAACTACCCAAATAGCCGATTGAATCAGCCATATACATCACAAAACCAATATTACTTTTCATACGATATGTAGCGATCATTCTTTCAAAAAATATAGCGTTATAAGGAATGTATGCCATATATAACCCCAAACCAACGAGCAACATCCAACTTAAACCATCAATCCATTGCCTCGTAAACAAATAGGTAGAAATACCTGCAGTAAGGAAACCCATAATGATCATATAGTGAATCAACTTAAACGCTTTAAGATTGTTTTTAACCATGATAAGACAACTCACCAACAGCAATACAATTAAGGAAATAGTCCCATCAACTTTTGCAAAAATACCCGCTCCTTTTACATGTAACATCTGCCAGATTTCTACCTCAAAGTTATCCCGCACGTCACGTAAAATAGTAAGCATCGTGTACACGATAATAGTCAATACAATCCCGGGCATAAAGGTTTTAAAAAAGTGTTTTCGCATTTGACTGTCCATTGCAACGCGTTCTGTCCGTAGCTTCTTATCCTCCGTTGTAGGTTCTGGGGCATTTTCAAGTATCCATACGCACAAAATAAAGGGTAGAAAAAAAAGTAAACCCGTCAAAAATGGCATCCAAAATTCATTAATATGAAAAGAAGACATCAACCACCGTCCAACAGTTTTTATCAGTCCAGAAGCAAAAATCAGACTCACGGACATTACTGCCCCCATAATCTCTGTAAAACGCCTTCCTTCTAAATAACTAAATACCAATCCCCAAACCATTCCCAATGGAAAACCATTGATAAAAAGAAAGACAACATTCCAAGGCCTTGGACAAAGCGCAAATGCCAAAAGCCCTATCCATGAAATACAAATCAATGCGATTAAATACCGTCCTCTATTACGTTGTTTACTTTCAGAAATAAATTTAATGCCATAGAACTTTGACAACAAATAGCCCAGCATTTGAATGACCACCATACAGACTTTATAATCGACACCAAAAATAGTATCATTTGCAAAGGCAGATGCCGTAAATGACTTTCTAAATGAATACATACTCGTATAACATAAAAATGCTGTAACAGCCAGAACAATAGCCACAGATTTCTCATCCAGTCTATTTATGCGTCGTTTTATTCGTTGGTTTAACTCCATCATCTAAACTTGTTAACAGACCTCATCGTCCGCAATCAAAAGTAAATTTTGGAAATTAACACAAGACTAAACTTTTGTTAAGTATTTATAAACAAATATAATTATCCATTTGTAATACGAAAAGTATAAAATAAAAAAAGCATCATTGAGTGATTCAATGATGCTCTAATACTTAACGTGTTATTATCTATTTCTTATTTTCAAAAAAGTATACAATTAGCATGACGGCCTTTCCATTTCCAACATTGCGCGGTGTATGTGATAGTCGTCCATTAAAGAAAATCGAATCGCCCTCCGCTAAGCTAATTTTTTGATCATTGAAGATATACTCCACCTGTCCGCTAATGATATATTTATATTCATAGGCTTCGGTCTCCACCATGGGGCGTTCTGCATCTGGAAGCAACTCCAAAAGAACAATATCCATGGTCGAACTATCCATCGCAGTTGTAAAAATCCGTTTATAATGAAAACCTATCGCCGACTCTTTTTCAAACGGACTATACGTATCTTTTTTCCGAACGACCACAGGGCCTGAATCCAATTCAGAATTAAAATCTTTAAAAAACTCGTTAAGATCAATATTCAGTGCATTGATGATATTAATCAATACGAGTAAGGAGGGTATTGTTCTGTTATTTTCAATCTGCGAAATAAGCCCCTTGCTTACACCCGCTCTATCGGCAACTTCCTGTATGGTAATTCCTTTTTCTTTTCGAATTTCCTTAATTTTATTGCTAATCTTGAATATCGTATTATCTTCCATAACTTGGCCAAAAGTAAACATTTTTATGATGTCGTGTATATTAAGTTTTTATCACTTAATCATAGGTCACCTATAAAATTATGATATTTTACTGTTCTCAGAAAACTGAGGTTCAATAACAGTAGATTTTTTTTCATCATTCATTTTGCTCAGCATTGGTGAGTACTATTGGTAAACTTTAACCCAGTCAACACGCATCTCAACGGGTAGCTTGTCTTGATTCACTTCACCAACCCAGCTTCCGCCCAACTGTTGGTCAATCAAAAGATAAAAGGGTTGATCATAAGGCCACTGAGAGGGATCTACACCATCAACTCTTGGGTAAGTAAAGGTGTCAACACCATTTAACTGAAATACGATACGGTCGGGATACCAGCTTATACCATATATATTATACGCGTCAGTGTTGACCGAAGCCGTACCAAAATGTTTCGGATTCTCCTTTTGCCCCAGATCCAACGTATAATAGGAATGCGTGGTCTGGTATATGATATTGTCAAAATTAAGATGCTCCATAATATCGATTTCACCATTTCTAGGATATTTCCCATACTTGTCCAACTCCGCCAGCATCCACATGGCAGGCCATGCTCCTTTTGCACTTCCTAGCTTGGCTCTGATTTCTATGCGTCCGTACTGAAAAGCAAACTTCCCCTTGCTCCATATCCCGCCTGTCAAAAATGGTCTTGAATCGCTATTTTTGTCTGTATTTTTTATTCCTTTAAGAATTAACTCACCATTTTCCCATCCAAAACAGGCGTCATCCATGCTCATATGCCGATTCCAATCGGCTTCCCCTGCTGGAATCCGGGACCATTTACTACTATCTAGCTTTGGGGAATTGAAGTTTTCTTCCCATACCAGCTTCCATTCTTTAAGCTCACGATCCTTCTTTTGCATATACACATAAGGATATTCTTTTGGACTATAATGAACACTACATGCAGAAAATAGTAAGAAAAAACAACTTAGGCTTAGGACTCTCTTCATAATTAAAATAGTGGTTTCACAAAAAATGATTTAGGCCTAAATTTAGACATAAATTACCATAACCGACAACTCCGCTAAAAATTAATAGAAACAAAGATTCAAACGCAAAAAATGAGATTGCGCAAAGTCCTTAAAACATAGGGTGAGCATTTGCCGCGTTCTTAGGTACATCTTGCTGCGCGTCCCAATGCTCTACGATTTTACCTTCTTCCAATCTAAAGATATCGATTGTCGATTTAAGGCTACCATCTGGATTCTTATTTTTTAGGTGTATGAAGACCAAGTCGCCGTCCGAAGCAATATGCTGTACATCAATCTTTGTCTTAGGCTGCCCTTCAAACCACTTTGTCGCAGCGAGCTTAAACGCTGCTGCCCCATCCGCAACAGCGGGATTATGTTGGATATACTGAGGAGAAATGTACTTGTCAACTGCAGAAATATCCTTATCACCAAACATTTGCTGATAAAAATCTAAAACGATTCTTTTATTCTCTTTGTTTTCGTCAAGTTGTTTTTGCGCAGCTTCTTTGGATTCATCTGTCGAAGGTTGCTGACAACCCAGCGTTAGCAATAAAACAGAGAAAGTCATAACCTTAACCATTATTCTATTTTTCATCTTTAAATCCATTTTAATTGAAGTCATCGATTCACACCTCACCTTAGCACACTCCAATTTACCTAATTTATACAATATAAACAGCTTTTATCTGGGGTCTTTTACATTATAAATATTGGCATGATAATTGGATTTATTCCTATAGTATAATATTCAGAAATATACATTTCATAAATTTAGGTTAATAATTGGTTAGGTTAAACACCTGAAGTCCCCAACTTCAGGTGTT
The DNA here is from genome assembly GCF_001899705.1 of Sphingobacterium sp. 40-24. NCBI lineage: Bacteria > Pseudomonadati > Bacteroidota > Sphingobacteriia > Sphingobacteriales > Sphingobacteriaceae > Sphingobacterium > Sphingobacterium sp. 40-24. Next base: position 97,420 of record NZ_MKWH01000035.1, read on the forward strand.
TTTTATATATTTTCGAAAATCAGTATTGCTATAAAAACAAAAATGACAATTATCGCTTTTATTAATCTAGTTCAATAAAATTCCTTATTGCGCGATGTAACTTTACGTCAGTTAAGAAAATAAAATTATCAGCTATGGAAAATAAAATATTAGGACTACATCACATTACGGCGATAGCAGACAATGCAAAGCGAAATCTCGATTTCTATACAAAAGTACTGGGCGTACGCCTTGTCAAAAAAACAGTTAATTTCGACGACCCAAGCACCTACCACTTCTATTTCGGTAATGAACAGGGCGAACCAGGAACGATTCTTACGTTTTTCCCTTGGGAAGGTATCGGAAAGGGTACTCCGGGAGCGGGAATGGCGACTCATATTGGCTATGCCGTACCTCAAGGGAGTTTGGATTTCTGGAAAAATCGCTTAGCGGAACATCAGATTAGTTTACAGGAAAATGAGATTTTTGGAGAGAAGCTGATTTCATTTAATGATCCCGATGGATTGCAACTTCAGTTTATTGAAACTAACGACCCTAGAAAGGTATGGACAACTACCGACGTCAATGCAGATCATGCGCTAAAAGGATTCCATAATGTCACGCTTTCATTAAAAGAAGCAGATCCAACTATACGCGTATTGACCGATATTTTAGGTTATTCGTTTCATCAGCAGGATGAGAACCGCTATAGATTAACAACTGACAGCATTGAAACAGCAAACATTGTCGACATAATAGCGGATAAAAATCTGCCCTATGGCAAAAATGCGGCCGGCACAAACCATCATATCGCATTCCGGGTAAAGGATGATAATGTATTGATGGAGTATCGCGAAAAGGTCCTTTCGGCAGGGCTGAATATCACAGAAAAAATAAATAGAGATTACTTTTTCTCACTCTATTTTCGTGAACCTGGCGGTGTCTTATTTGAAATCGCGACAGACAATCCCGGGTTTACAGTAGATGAACCCTTATCCACTTTAGGAGCGGCACTCAAATTGCCAAAACAATATGAAAGCTATCGTTCGCAGATTGAACAGACATTGCCAAAAATCGATTAATAAAAGTTTATAAAAATCATTTTACAAAAGAAAAAGTTATGGAAAGAACTGAAATTGTATTAGACAAAAATCAACGTGGGGAGCTCCAATTATTCTCCGACGATCACAAAGCAGGTTTAATGAGCATCGCTATCATTGACGGAAATTTAGTAGTTTACCATACAGAGGTAGACGAAGCTTATGAAGGCCGAGGATTTGCCAAAATACTTCTTGAGAAATTGGTATCTCATGCGCGTGAAAACAACATGAAAATTGTTCCTTTATGTCCTTATGTAAATGCACAGTTTCATCGTCATCCAGAGCTTTATCAGGATGTTTGGTTTAAAAAAACGGTATAAATTACCATAAAAAGAAGGGACAAAATGAGTCATTCAATCAATATTAAAACGGCTGGGCAAAGTTTGGAACAGGCAAAAAAAGCCATCGTCATGATCCATGGTCGTGGGGGAAGTGCAGAAGACATCCTTGGTATGTCATCCTATCTTCATGTCGATAATTTTGCCTTACTTGCACCACAGGCAGAAAATCACAGCTGGTACCCCTATTCTTTTATTGCTCCCGTACAAGAGAACGAACCCTGGTTGAGTTCTGCAATTGATCTGATCGATCATACGGTCAAACTAGCTTTAGCCAATGGAATCCTCACCGAAAACATCTATTTTTTTGGTTTTTCTCAGGGTGCCTGTTTAACACTAGAATACCTTACACGGCATGGGCAACGCTATGGTGGTGCTATAGCAATTATTGGCGGAGTAATCGGTGAAGAAATTAACAGGGATAATTACAAGGGTGACTTTGCTCAAACACCTATTTTTATAGGCACTAGCGATCCAGATTTCCATGTTCCTCTTGAACGGGTGGAAGCTACAGTAGCCATCTTAGAACAAATGAATGCCAATGTAAAGCTCATGGTATATCAAAACGCAGGCCACTCCATCAACCGCGAGGAGATCGATCTTGCAAACGAATTCGTTCTTTAAGAAAGACAGAAATGATCCATTGGTAAGAGTGATCCATTGGTTGTTGATTAACTATGATTAATCAACAACCAATTTTTTCGACACATTAGACTTTAGGGTATTTATAGCCATTATGATAAACTGATGCCAGGTACCTATTCGCTTTCTGATCAGTAAAATGCTGTTGTTCTTTATCCCAGTAGAGTTTTTGTCCTGTCCTAAATGCAATATTTCCCAATTGAGAAAAGATGGCAATATGGGCTCCTACTTCAATTGGTGCATGGAGTCTTTGTGGATTACGTTGGCGAATGGCAGCCACAAAATTTTCCATATGTTTATCCAAGCCATTATCTAAAGAAGGTTGGATAGAGACCGCTTCCATCCTTCCTTTTTCTGGAATGACCTCCCATCCCGATCTATTCAACACCAGCGTACCATTGTTACCAATAAATGCGACACCATGATTACGATTATAAGGTCCGAGATCAATACCCTTAGCATGCTCCCATTGGATGTTGAAGCCCTCAAACTCATATACGGCAGTCATGGTATCAGGCGTTTGGCCAGCATCGTCCGGGAATGCGAACTTACCTCCTGAGGCCATGATGGATTTTGGATCAGAAACTTTCATCCCCAGTAAAGCATAATCCAACATATGCACGCCCCAATCTGTCATCAAACCACCCGCATAGTCCCAAAACCAGCGGAAATTAAAATGGAATCGATTCGAATTAAATGGTCTTTTTTGTGCCGGGCCTAGCCATTCCGTATAATGCACACCTGCGGGAACCGGTTCATCGGGTACAATGGGAATAGCACTTTTCCACCCCTGATAAGACCAAGCTTTCACCAATCGTATTTTACCTAATTTACCCGAATGAACAAAATCAATGGCGTCCTGGAAATGTTGCTGGCTCCGTTGCCACTGTCCAACTTGCACAATAGCCTTATTCTTTTTTGCCGCCTGAACCATTAATTGACATTCAAGGATAGAGCTACCAATAGGCTTTTCGACATAGACGTGTTTCCCCGCATTTACGGCATCGATCATTTGCAGGCAATGCCAATGATCCGGAGTTGCAATAATGACCGCATCCACCATTGGGCTGTTGAGCATTTTTTTATAATCTACAAATGTTTCGACATGTATGTTTCTTTTTTGAAGTTCTTCCGCTCTCTTTTTAAGAATATTTTCATCCACATCGCAAAGAGCGGTACAAACCAAGCCATCATTCTTTAACAACGCATTCAAATCAGCCCAGCCCATACCATTTACACCAATTAATCCAACCCGGATGGATTGATCTAAAAAGGTTGAACCTTTCGCATTTAAAAAAAATGTTGAAGCAGCTAAAACAGTAGACGTTTTGATAAAATCTTTTCTATTCATTGGATATTGGTTTAAGTTTTGTTTTTAACGGATATCATCTAAATATCAAATACGAATAGACGACATATGCTTGGATGAATGCCATTTAACAAGAATTACGTTCTTTATTATTAAAAACAAATTGCTTCGATGAAAATACAAAAATGAATTTAGGTGCTCGCAAAAAGCATTGTAAAATATATATCGACAATTGTTGCGGAACCTTATGGACAAAACGAAAAAAATGGTCGAGTTAGAATCACTCGACCATACATCTACCTATGAAAAACATGCCCTTGGGAGGGGCGCATGAAGTTAATACTAATTTCACGAAGAACAAACATTTAAAAAAATATTTATCTAAATAATTAATAATACCATTAACAATGGAATTATTAATTGATCATGTTACATTGGTTGGAGGGATTGTGTTTTATTAGGCATTTATGTTCAATAATTTCCTTCCTCTAGCGCTGTTCCAATCAACATCTCCTTCAAAAAAAGCCTCAGTTACACAACACATTTTATAATTCATTTAAAAAAAATAAAAGATTAATCATTTATTATGCCTACCTTGCCGCACTTAATTAAAAATAATGAATACAGGTAAAATTAAATTTTTCAATGAAACTAAAGGTTTTGGTTTTATTACACCAGAGGATGGTAGTGCAGATGTTTTCGTACACGTTTCTGCGCTTAAAAACCAAGTATCTGAAGGCGACGTTGTAACTTATGATGTAGAAAGAACTCCAAAGGGGATCAGCGCTACAAATGTAAAATTGGCGTAATCCAAAAAATACACTTTCTTGTTAATGGGGTAATTCTTAATGACTTATCCCATTTCTTTTTCCTATTCTTCCTTTACAATTTTTCAGCAATCCTTTACTTTTCCGTTGAAGACTTTTAGTTTTCAAATAAAAGCATAAAAAGGATTCTCAAAGGTTTTATTTAAGACAAATTCGAACATACTATTTATGGAATTTAAACAACTCAGTTTAATCGCTCCGCTTTTAAAAGCAATAACAGAAACAGGCTACACACACCCCACTGCAATTCAACAGAAAGCCATTCCAGTTGTGTTGCAAGGCAACGATCTTATTGGTTGTGCACAAACGGGAACAGGCAAAACCGCCGCTTTTGCACTTCCGCTTTTACAACGTCTTGAAGAAACTAAGACTTCAGGTAAGCTCGTTCCGATTAGGGCTTTGATCCTTACGCCAACACGTGAACTAGCCATTCAAATTGGAGACAATATAAACTTATACCGGAAATATCTAAAACTAAACTACTGCACTATTTTCGGTGGTGTAAGCCAAGAAAAACAAGTTAAAGAAATTAAAAAGGGCGTCGATATTCTTGTAGCTACCCCAGGCCGCTTACTGGATTTAATGAATCAAAAAATAGTTTCTCTAGATAAAATCGAAATCTTAATATTGGACGAGGCGGACAATATGCTGGACATGGGCTTTATTCATGACATCAAAAAGATCCTGGCCAAAGTTCCGTCAAAACGACAAACATTATTCTTCTCGGCAACGATGCCACCCAATATCCGTAAATTTGCACATGGCATATTACATAAACCTATTGAAGTTGACGTCACCCCGGTAAGCTCAACGGCCGAGAAAGTCAATCAATCTGTATTTTTTGTTGAAAAGAAGGATAAGATCAAATTATTGACGAGCATATTAAAAAAGCTGAAGCATGAGCGTACCATTGTCTTCTCCCGAACAAAACACGGAGCGGATAAAATCGTTAAGTTACTCGCGAAAAATGGTTTGAGAGCAGCAGCCATTCACGGAAATAAATCTCAAAATGCGAGACAAAAAGCGCTAGGTGAATTTAAGGACAGTCATCTTAAAATATTAATCGCTACCGATATTGCTGCAAGAGGAATTGATATCGAACAACTCCCCCTTGTGATTAATTATGATCTCCCTAATGTACCGGAAACCTACGTTCATCGCATCGGAAGAACAGGAAGAGCCGGCCAGGAAGGAAAAGCCGTTTCTTTTTGCGATGTAGAAGAAAGACCATATTTAGCTGATATTGAAAAATTAATCGGACTAAAAATCAAAATAGAAAAGATCAATAAATAGATCTTTATAAAACCTCAAGTAAAAGCCCCTAAATTATTGGATTTAGGGGCTTTTATGTTTTATTTATGGTTTGCGATCTGCCATCAACAGTGTCGATGGCGTGAAAGGAAGCCAATGTACTTTTTTATTGACAATTTTGTTCCAGCTGGGCAGGCTGATCAACATTAAGTCTTGCTCCTGCCAGGTCTCACGGTTTAACTCTTTTTCAGTTATTGTAAGATGATTTGGTACAAGTTGTTCCAATTGCCTCAATTTCTCTTTAAAGCTCTCATTGGTTTTCAGCACTTGGTTGAGATCCCACACAATGACTTGAGCATCGGAATGCTGTATTAGACGCTGTATCATTTCACCAAGAAATTCATCGTTTTTTAAGACAACAGGAACAACCACACGCCTTGCCTTCAGAAAATTTTTATCGATTAAGATACCTACCTGTGCATTTACTTTAGCATTGATTTGCTGATTTCGATCGAAAGTCATGAAAGGAGACTCTGCATTTGTAACCGTATGGAATAACTTCTCGGGATTCACAATCCGGGTAGTAAAATCTAAAAAACGCCCCAGTAAGCTTCCCTCATAAATTGATTCACTGACACCCAACAATAATAAGTCCTGATTGCGCTCATTGGAAGTTTGAACAATCTCGCTGTCAATATCACTGGAGATTTTAAAAATTGTCTGGATCGGTTGCTCAAGCTGCATCGCCACCTGCTTAATTTCACGGAAACTATCCAGCTCCTGGATTTCCACTTCATAATGATGTAATTCGTTGGCAGGCTCAATATGTAACGCCGTAATTTCAGCGTTCTTTTTTGATTTCAACGTTAAAGCATCAGCCAGATATAATAGTGAAATCCCCGTGTTACTTTTCGCAAAAGACAGTAGAATCTTAAATTTTGATTTATCATAGAAATCTTCCTGTAGTGAATTTTTCTTAGGTCGATAGAGGAAATTGATTAAATCTAAGGATGGTCCCGTCATAAAAGTAGTGACCAACGCCATTACAACCATCATCGAAAATAATTCAGCACTTAAAACGCCAAGATCGTATCCAATATTGAGGACGATAAGTTCCATTAGCCCCCGCGTGTTCATTAAGGCACCAATACTCAAACTATCTTTCCAGCTTTGACCAACAAAGCGCGCTGCTAACGTACTACCTGCAAATTTACCAATAACCGCAACCAAAATAATCCCAATGGTAATCATCCATAACTGAGGGTCATTAAGCAGACCGATCTGCGTGCGGAGACCTGTAAAGACAAAGAATAAAGGTAATAGTAACAAGGTTGAAACATCTTCGATTTTTTCGATAAATGCTGTCCGGAATCGACTCCCTTCGGGCATAATAGCTCCGGCCATAAATGCTCCAAAAAGTGCATGGATTCCGATTACTTCGGTCGCATAAGCCGACAATAACAGCACAATAAAGAAAATAGCAACAACAGGCTTACTTAGTGCTTCTTTACTTCCTTTTACCTCTCCAACGCGCATCAAAAATGGACGAACGATCTTAATCATGATGAGCACATAGGCAACAGCCAGCCCGATGGTATATAATGCACTAGCAAAATCACCCGCTTTGACAATTGCTATCACGACAGCCAGAATACACCAAGCTGTAATATCGTCTGCAGCAGCGCAGGTAATCGCCATTGCACCTAACTTACTTTTTTGCAATCCCCTTTCTTGTATAATTCTAGCAAGAACAGGAAACGCTGTTATACTCATGGAAATACCAATAAACAAGCTATAGGATAGAAACTCTACATTTGTGGGTGGATGGAATAGGTATAAAAAGTAAGCCAGTGAAATTCCCAACGTAAATGGGATCACAATGCTTGCATGAGAAATGACAACAGCATCATGCGCTTTATTTCGCAGCACATTCAGGTCCAGCTCCATTCCAATGATAAACATAAATAAGATTAGCCCAATTTGGCTCAGAAACTGCAAGTTACTAAGCGATTCTACAGGAAAAAGTGTATGCGAAAATTCGGGAAAATGAAGTCCCAGCAACGATGGCCCCAATATGATACCGGCGAGCATCTCTCCTATGACGACAGGCTGCTTAATCTTTATGCAAATCCAGCCCATGATACGTGCAGCGATAATGATTGTCACGATTTGCGCCAGTAATATCGCTAGCGGATGCTGCAGACTATGGAATAAGGTTGATGTAAAATCGTTCCAGGCACCTTGACTTGTTTTCTGTCCACGCAGCAACTCTGGAGCCTCCAGCTGTGTCCCGAAATGAATCACCCAATACATCACACCGAGTAATGTACCCACTAACACTACGTAGAAAATTGTATTCCTATATCTCCTCATCTTCAATGGCAATTAAAATAAATATAATGACAATAGCATACTAAGTCCCAACCAATATTCTTTAAACAAAGGGGGGATAAAATACATTCTCAACAAAAATATAATTCTGTTGCAGTTTTAATGCCTTTCAGCAGGTAGGTCTAAGAAAATATGTAATGAACCAAAAGAATTTTGTAATCAACTGAATTTCTCGAAAAACATTTTCTTGTACGATTCGCCCAAATTAAAAACAAGGGGTAGATTTTGTTCGTCCAACAAAGTGCTTGTAATTTCATCAGCCGAGAAAAATTTGACGATCTTGGCTGCAATGATCTCTTTTTTATTGATACGGATAAAATCCTGTTCAGGCAAGATCTCCATCAGCTTATCAAAGCTTATATTTTTCAATAAAATAAATGAACCATCCGCCAAATAAACTGTTTTATCCCGGCTGTCTACTTCAGCTATTTGAACATAGTTAATCTGTTCGAAATACAATACTGTTTTTCCTTTATTCGTATTAAATTGCGCAAATGAGACAGTTTCGGATCGCTTGCTGATTAGCTGCTCAACCTTCATAATGGCTTGTTGAAGACGTTCCAAGGACAGTGGTTTACGCATATAATCTACTGCGTTGATGTCAAATGCCTCGCTCGCATATTGTTTATATGCGGTAGAAAACACAATTGGAAAGTCTTTTAGCTCTATGGCTAGATCAAATCCGTTAAATTCCGGCATTTCAATATCCAGAATACAAAAATCAAAACTCAACTTGCGGTATTCACTCAATAATACAGTTGGATCATTAAAAGTTTTCACCACCTCCAAGCCAGGAATCTGTTCACATAGCATTTTCAAAAATCTCAAGCTTGGTATTTCATCATCCAAAAGAATACATTTCAAATTTTTTTCAATCGGCATACAATCTAATTTGAAGGTGGGCAGTATAAACATCATTTTCGACAAATCTGCGCAGATGATGTCTACCTGGATAATACAACATGAGACGCTCTTCCAAGGTTTTGCTACCTATTCCACTTTTAGACTTTTGCAATGGTGAACGTTTTGATATTCGATTGTTTACAACTAATTCGAATAAACCGTTCTTAAAGGTCAACATGATTGCGATAAAAGAATCCGGACCGTGAAAGTCCGCATGCTTAAACGCATTTTCAATTAAATCAACCGACATCAGAGGAACAAAAGAAGGTGTGTTCAATATAGCGTCATTTAGTTCATCAATATCAAATTTTACGCGGATATCAAATAAAGGGCTTAATTTTACTTTATTAATCTCAATGAGATTGCGGGCAAATTCAATTTCGGCCTTTGGTGAAACAAGCTCATCTTCACTTTCATACAACACGTAATCCAATACCATGGCCAATTTGTCCATCGTATAATAGGTTTGATAAGCATGGGAAAGTATTCCGTTCAACGAATTTTTAAGCAAATGTGGATTTAATTGAGCCCGATGGAAATGTGCTATCTTTTGATTGTCCATACGATTAAAAAGATCTTTTTGTCGTCTATTTTCGACCTCCAGTTTCCGGTATTTTTGTCTTAACAATAGAAACAAAACCAATACTACAGCAACAATGGTCAGCAATAATAGAATGATTATATTCGAGATTTCAGTCGTCATGTTCATCCAAACTTAGTTAAAATTTCATTCTAAACGAAAAACCAGTTGCAGAAAACCTGGATAATCAAACTCGTTAACGATCAAATGAAATCTGAGCAATCTAAACAAAATACAGCACTGTAAAATTCTCATGTATTTATTACAAAAATTAACAGTTTCATTACAATTTAGTCACTTTGAAACATTAATTTCAGATTATTATCCTTATATTGAGACTATTGTAATTAGCCGATCAAATGATTGTCTACGCTATTTTGGTTAAACCCGCCTGATTTTTAATCAGGCCTAATATGAAACACTATGGAAAAGCTCATTTTCGAAACTAATGCACAACATCCCAGTCTTGTAGACAAAATTAAACAAGCTGTTGAAAAACTGAATGGCATCCACGAATGGAAAATCGACTTGGATTCTATTTACAATCTGTTAACCATAGAAGGCATTCGATTAAACCCGACGGAAATCGAATCGGAGCTTGCGCTCCATGGCGTCGAAGCAAGTCGTCTATATGAAGAGTAGACAAACGACTTGATAGCAAATAAAATAAGTTTCTTGGAAGCTAGATGGTTAATAACAACCGAATTCAATAAAACTGAACTTCTTCCAGCATAAGATTAATGCATTCTTATGCTGGAAGAAACATCAAATCTTTTTAATAACCATGGCAGAGGCACCGCCGCCACCATTACATATCGCAGCCAGTCCTAATGATCCCCCTTCCTGTCTTAAGATACTACTAAGTGTTACCACAATTCTAGCTCCCGAACATCCCAATGGATGCCCCAAAGATACCGCCCCCCCATAAACGTTTACTTTGTTCAAGGGTAAGCCTAAAATTTGTGCATTTGCCAAAGCGACAACAGAAAAGGCTTCATTAAATTCGAAATAATCAATATCATCAATGGTAAGGCCTGCTTTTTTTAATACTTTATTTGTGGCAATACTAGGCGTTGTAGTAAACCATTCTGGCTCTTGTTCAGCATCAGCATAAGCAATAATCTCGGCTAAGGGGACAAGTCCAAGTTCTTCCAATTTTTCACCAGACATGAGCAGTACCGCAGCAGCTCCATCACTTATCGTCGATGCGTTCGCTGCAGTTACAGTCCCCTCTTTTTTGAAAGCGGGTTTAAGCCCAGGTATCTTGTCAAAATTAACCTGAGAAAACTCTTCATCCCGCGAAACAAGCACCTCTCCTTTTCGACTCTGTACCGTTATAGGTTGGACTTCGCTCAAAAACTTATTTTTTTGCCAAGCATCGAGACTTCTTTTATAGGAACTTATTGCATAATTATCCTGTTCTTCACGACCAATATGATATTTTTCGGCGCATAGTTCCGCGAAGACTCCCATGGCATCATTTGAATAGGCATCACTCAAGCCATCGCGTTGCAAGCCATCACTCAGGCTTTGAGCACCAAACTTAGCACCCCAGCGCATAGCATCTGCATAGTAAGGTACCCTGCTCATGCTTTCCATCCCCCCTGCAATCACAACATCCGCATCTCCCAATAGAATACTCTGCGCAGCAACCGCTATGGCTTTCATGCCACTTGCACATACTTTATTGATGGTTGTTGCAGTTGTATGATCTGATAAACCGGCGAAACGAGCAACCTGTCGAGCCGGTGCTTGTCCTAAATCAGCTTGCAAAACAGCCCCCATAATAATCTCGTCGACTAAATCACTGGCAATTCCAGCTTCATCAACAACCGCTCGGACAACCCGGGCTGCGAGCTTCGTGGCTGAAATTGACGATAGCGCTCCACCAAAGCTTCCAATTGGTGTACGTTTCGCTGCAACGATAAATACGCTTTTTGACATGATATAAAAATTTATAATTGTTTTGCTAAAATTAGGAGGCCTATCCTAAGCGTATCCGCAACAGCCCTTCCTCATCTTAAAGATAAAAAATATAACAGATACCCCACAACAAGTCGGTTTTATTTTTTTTGTAAAAACAGAATAAATAGAAAAAAAACAACCCAAAAACTTCCCTACTTAAACTATTAAACGAAAAATAAAGAATAAAAATTTGTAAAAAGCCAAGCCTTTTCGTTAAATTCGTTTAGATAACATCCTAATGGACGGGCATTCAAAAGGCCCCTTACATAAGATAACCAGAAGCAAGATAAACGATTATGCAGACAATCCGGTTTACAGCTGAACATCAGATTTTTCGCGATACACTTCGCGCATTTATTCGAAAAGAGATTACACCTTACATCGATGATTGGGAAAAACAGGGGGAGATCGACCGGAAAGTGTGGAAGAAAATGGGTGATATGGGATTTATGGGTCTCAATTATCCAGAAGTGTATGGCGGACTAGAACTCGATTTTTATTATTCCTTGATACTCTGCGAAGAATTATCGTATTGTTTTTCTGGCGGATTTACCATTTCCGCGCTTGTCATTCAGTTTATGTCGGCTCCATACCTACTGAAATATGGATCAGAAGATCTGAAAGCACGCTATCTTAAACCGGTTATTGCTGGTGATATGATCAGCGCTGTTGCTATTACTGAACCCGGGGCTGGTTCTGACGTAAAGCAGATCAAAACAACAGCTGTCCGCGACGGAGATTTTTATATTGTCAACGGATCTAAAACATTTATTACCAACGGTTACTACGGTGATTTTTTCATTACAGCAGTCAAAACGGCTCCTGACCAAGGAACAAAAGGAATAAGCTTGTTAATTATTGACAGAAATGCAAGCGGAGTCTCTTCAAGCAAAATCAATAAATTAGGTTGGCACGCCTCAGACACTGCCGAACTAGGGTTTAATAATGTGCGAGTCCCTATTTCTCACCTTGTTGGCATTGCCGGAGAAGGATTTCGCTATTTAATGGATGGACTTCAGTTGGAAAGGCTTACCGCAGCTGTTCATAGTCTCGCTACCGCAGAATCCGCGTTTCAATACACGCTTGATTATATCGCACAACGCGAAGCCTTTGGAAAAAAGATCCAGGAATTTCAAACCATACGGCACCGGATCGCACAAATGGCAGCCAATATTGCTACCACGAAAGCCTTTGTCTACCATTGTTGTGATCTCCAAGACCAAAACGAATATGCAGTCCAAGAATGTTCCATAGCGAAGCTACAAGCAAGTGAGCTCGCCGTCAATGTCGTGAATCAATGTCTCCAATTATTTGGCGGTTATGGCTTTACAGAAGATTATAAAATCGCACGTTTATATCGCGATGTCCGTGTCGGCACCATTATCGGAGGAACCTCAGAAATTATGCTCGAAATTATCGCGAAAATGACAATAGATCATGTGACTTATCAATCCGGAAAGTCCAAACAATAGAAAGCTTTTAAAAATCAGGACCAAGTACAATGGATGAAAATAAATCTTATAGGACACACCCTCTCTTTCGTGTAGAACAGGATAATCATCATATCATTACAATCCAACCTCTATCGGCAGCAGCTCCAGAGCAGTTGGATATGATAGGCTATCTCACACAATTTGTCGATTTGGTTACGTTCATTCTCGAACGGGAAGATACGGTAGGCGTCGTATACACTTGCCCGATTCAAGACGAAAAAATTGAGTATGCGCAATTATTTAGGCAGTTCTCTTCGAGCCGCTCGAGCCCTTCGGACTTATTCGAGCTTACATCAAAAGTTTTGCGTTGGGAAACGTTTAAAAAGCCAATTGTCTCTCTTTTCACTAACAATTGTACTGCGATTGCCCTAGCGACTATGCTATGGTCTAATTATCGTATCGCCTCCGAAACACTTCAGTTTGGCTTTCCGGAAAGTAGGTATGGTTTGTTTACGGCTTTTGGTGCAACGATCTATTTGCCAGCATTGATAGGTACTGAAAATGCCCTAAGTCTGCTGACACAAAGCAAACTTGTGAGCAGTGAAGAAGCACATCAACTTGGGTTAATCAATGAATTGGCGCAGAAGCCGGACGATTGCCTACCTTTAGCAAAAAACTGGATTCTTCATCCTCCCAGCATTGATACCATCCAGCACACAAAACAAATGGACGAACTGGGGCCTGAAGCAATTCTCGCTATCCAAAAAAAAGCACGCGGCTTATACGCCGGCACAAATGCAGTTATTGAATTATTACAAAAAAAACAATTATCTACACCGTTTGAGGCCGCCGAGCAGGAAGCAAACTTGTACCTACGTGTATTAAGACGTCCCGAGCCACTCAGCATGGTCCGTACACTTCATTATGGTGTCCAATTGGCGAAATCACCCAAAAGTATAAACCATTTTGAGGATTATAGCCTAAAAAAAATAGGCATTCTGGGTGCTGGAATGATGGGTTCGGGGATCGCTTATGAGGCGGCCCGGGCAGGAATAGAAGTTGCTTTAAAAGACGTTACAATTTCCCAAGCCCAACGCGGCAAAGCTTATGCTAAGCAGGTTTGTGAAAAATCACTGGCTTTAGGGGCCATGACCGCATCCCAAGGGGAGCAATTGCTTGCACGCATAAAACCAACGGAACGAGTCGGTGATCTGAATGGATCTGACTGTATTATTGAAGCTGTATTTGAAGATTTCCACCTAAAAGCTAATGTCACACAAGAAAGCTTACCCTATTTAAGTGAAAATGGGTTCTTCGCGACAAATACGACATCATTGCCCATTACGGAGCTTGCGAAAGCAAGCACCGAACCTAAGAGTTTTATCGGCATGCATTTCTTTTCTCCTGTTGACCGCATGCCTCTTGTCGAAATCATCTGTGGTAAACAAACCGCGCAAAAAACGTTGGAGAAAGCACTCGCCACAGCTTTACGCCTCAATAAAATTCCGATAGTCGTACAAGACGGTCCAGGTTTTTTCACCTCGCGTATTTTCTTCAACTATTTACTGGAGGGTATTACAATGGTATTGGAAGGAATCTCTCCAACTCTTATTGAAGAGGAAGCGATAGCTGCAGGTTTTGCCGTAGGTCCCTTAGCGGTATTAGACGAAATCTCCTTGGAACTAATGCTCCATGTATATGATCAACTTCCACAACTACATGCCAGCCAAAAGCGCGCATACAATTACCTCAAAGGTATGGTGGATCAAGGAAGAAAAGGAAAAAAATCAGGCGCCGGATTCTACGATTATGACGCTGAAACCAAAAAGAAGAAAATTTGGAAAAATCCTATAATTGCATCTGTAAAGGAAAATATAACAGCTACAATTATCCGTAAGCGTTTATTGCATGTTATGGCATTGGATAGTTACCGATGCCTCGCAGAAGGTGTACTTCACCAACCCATCGATGGCGATATTGGTTCCATCTTAGGGGTTGGTTATGCAAGCCATACAGGGGGGGTATTCGGTCACATCGATCTCACAACACTTCCTCTATTCGTTTCGGAATGTCAACTATTTCAGCCCTACGGTGAACAATGGGATATTCCAGCATCTTTAAGAGAGCTGGCAGATAAAGATTTCAGATTTTATAATGGTTTCGACTCAAACTGGTCTTAAAACCGACCTGTGCTCAACTGAAGAAGTTGTCTAGCACCCATTAAATGCTACCCTAATAGATAACCAAAAAAACTACCAAACAAAGGATTACATCTTTAAAACTAAATATTCTATATAATTGCGTAATGATGTTATAAAGTACTAAACAAAAGCTAGGGCGACAAATAGGGTGAGTCGCCCTAGCTATATCATTAGCGCACAAACAAATCCATAAGACGCGAAACATCCTGTTCGAGGAAAGTATCGTAGTCCAAGGTAGCTGCAAGTATTTCCTTTTGCTGTTTTTCAGAAAATACCCGAGCAAGATTTGTTTTGTATTTTTCAATTAACTTAGGTATTCCTTCTGCCCTCCTTCTTGGATGACCTATTGGGTATTCGACAACTACCTCAGGCAATAAGGTCCCATCAGTCAATTCAATGGTCAAAGCATTTGATATCGCCCGCTTTTGTGGATCGTGATAATCAAGGGTGAATTGAGTATCTTCGATACAATAAATTTTATCGCGCAGTGCATCAATTCTTGGATCAGAAGCGATATGATTTTCATAATCTTCAGCTGTCAGACGTCCAAAGATCAGCGGCACAGCAACCATATACTGAATACAGTGATCACGGTCTGCAGGGTTGTGCAAAGGCCCCTTTTTATCGATAATCCGGATAGCCGCTTCATGTGTACGAATGGTAACACGGGCAATATCCGAAGTACTTTTTCCGAATTCCTTCAATTGCTGATGAAGTAACATTGCTGCTTCGGCTGCAGTCTGTGCATGGAACTCAGCGGGAAAAGAAATCTTAAAAAGAATATTCTCCATCACATATGATCCGTAAGCACGTTGAAATTTAAATGCACTTCCTTTAAAGGATACATCGTAGAATCCCCAGATTGGAGCTGTCAAAACAGATGGATAGCCCATTTCTCCTGTTTTTGCGATCATGGCCAGTCGAACAGCACGTGAAGTTGCATCTCCGGCTGCCCATGATTTTCGGCTACCTGTATTTGGTGCATGCCGATAAGTGCGTAAAGCTTGTCCATCGACAAAAGCCAAAGAAACCGCGTTGAGCAATTCCTCTCTTGTGAGACCAAGGAGCCTACCTACCACCGCTGTTGAAGCTACCTTAACCAAAATAACATGGTCCAAACCCACTTTATTAAACGAGTTTTCAAGCGCCAAAACACCTTGTATCTCATGAGCCATAATCATTGCCTCGAGCACCACTTTAGTTTTCAATGGTTTTTGACCATGCGTAATATTGGTTCGGCTCAACCAATCTGCGACAGCTAAAATTCCCCCTAAATTATCGGATGGATGGCCCCATTCTGCAGCTAGCCAGGTATCATTAAAATCCAGCCATCGAATAATCGTGCCGATATTGAAGGCAGCCTGAATGGGATCCAATTGAAAATTTGTACCCGGCACCCTTGCACCATTCGGTACAATGGTCCCTGCCACAACTGGCCCCAACAATTTAGTACAGGCAGGATAAGTCAATGCTTCCAAGCCGCAGCCGATGGTATCGAGAAAACAGTAAAATGCTGTATTCCAAGCAACTTTTTCCTCAATTTTATAATTTAGGACATAATCCACAATGTCCACTAAAACCTGATCCGGTTGTGGTCTTTCATTTGATATTGCTGAACTCATTCGTGTATTTCGTATAAGACTATCGTTCTATTTATTAATATAATTCGTTTTTTTTATGCGCTAAATTCTTCCTCTCCCCCCTGTTCAAAAAGCACTTTAAACACCTTTCATTAATCCAAATTTACCGTTCGGAAAGAGGTACAAAAGGTCTATCATCGGGACCAATGTAGTTTGCACTCGGCCGGATAATTTTTCCATCCTGACGTTGCTCAAAAACATGCGCTGACCAGCCTGTTATACGTGAGAGAACAAATAAGGGCGTAAACATCTCCGTTGGAATCCCCATAATATGATAGGACACGGCGGAGTACCAATCCAGGTTCGGAAACATTTTCTTTTCTTCCCACATAACTTTTTCCAACCGCTCCGCGATCAGGTAGAGTGTCATGTCTCCTGCTTCTTCCGACAGCTCTCTCGCAACTTGTTTTATCACTTGATTTCTTGGATCCGAGATCGTATACACCGGATGGCCAAATCCAATAATGACTTCTTTATTTGCCAATCGTCTTCGGATATCCTCTTCCGCCTCATCAGCATTTGCATAACGACTCTGAATTTCGAAAGCGACCTCATTGGCTCCGCCATGCTTAGGTCCACGTAGCGCACCTATTGCCCCTGCTATACAGGAATACATATCTGATCCTGTTCCTGCAATTACCCGAGCGGTGAATGTGGATGCGTTGAATTCATGCTCCGCATATAAATTAAGTGAAATTTGCATCGCTCTCACCCAAGACGGCGATGGGACCTTTCCGTGCAGGAGATGTAGAAAATGTCCGCCTAAAGTGGAGTCCGAAGTCTCAACCTGCACCTCACGTCCATGCTGACTAAAGTGATACCAGTACAACAGTGCTGAAGCCATCGATGCCATCAGACGAGTTGCAATATCCCGTGCACCAGCAATGGGATGACTATCCTTTTCTGGCGATACACTACCGAAAAACGAAACATAAGTCCGTAAAACATCCATGGCATGGGCTGTAGATGGCAACTGCTTAAGGACTTGTTGAACAGTAATAGGTAGGCCACGTTGACTGATCAACTGACTTTGATACGTGACGAGTTGTGCCTGTGTTGGTAGACTTCCATAAATAAGTAAGTAAGCAACCTCTTCAAAACTTGCCTGATGCGCCAGATCTAAAATATCATAACCCCTATAATGCAGATCATTACCACTTTTTCCGACAGTACTCAAAGCCGTATTACCAGCTGTTACACCAGAGAGTGCTACACTTTTTTTAGGCTTAAAACCTGCGCCGTTTGTCTCTTCCATCTGAATATAATTATTTGTTAAACAATTGATCCAATCGATTTTCATAAGCATAATAATCGATACTTCTATATAACTCCTCTCTCGTCTGCATATCGTCGATCACATTCAGCTGCCCCCCATCTTCCCGAATATGACGATAAACAGTTGTAGCGGCTTTATTAGCTGCACGGAAGGCAGATAGCGGATAAAGGACAATAGAAACATCCGCTTGACGAAGTTCATCCAGGCCAAACAACGGTGTTTGTCCAAATTCGGTGATATTCGCCAAAATCGGAAGGCCTGTTGCCGCACTAAATTGAACGTATTGCTCCAAATGATGCACCGCCTCGGCAAAAATAAAATCCGCTCCGGCTTCTTTATAAGCCACTGCCCTTTCCAAAGCAAGCTCAAGGCCTTCGGAAGCCAGTGCATCTGTACGTGCACCAATGGCAAAATGTTCATCCGTGCGTGCATCCACCGCCGCTTTCAGACGGTCAACCATTTCAGATCGAGAGACGAGCTCTTTCCCAGGCCGGTGCCCACAACGCTTAGCTCCCACCTGATCCTCCATGTGTACTGCCGCCGCGCCCACTTTAATTAAAGACTTTATTGTACGTGCCACATTGAATGCCGAAGGACCGAAGCCAGTATCAATATCCACCAGCAAAGGAAGCTTACACACGTTTGTAATGCGATCCACATCAATCAAAACATCCTGAAGTGTTGTAATCCCAAGATCCGGAATCCCAAGAGAACCTGCTGCAACACCACCTCCAGAAAGATAAATAGCTTTAAAACCGGCCTGTTCAGCCAAAAGAGCATGATTCGCATTGATCGCTCCAACAATTTGTAATGGTTTTTCATTCTTGATCGCTTCCTTAAAAAGGAAGCCCGGGGATTTTATCATAATATCGAATTTGAAATTCCATGCCCTATAACCTCCTTTAGATACAGGTTACAGCGACTACTTAAGTTTACTTAGTCTGAAGGAATTCTTTTGAGGCCCTTCCTCTTAAAGATACTAATTATCACCGCAATAAAACAAATTATTTTCTACATTAAAGGTCAATGACAGAAGAAAATACGGTAATAGTCCCTATTAATTATAAATAAATTATTTCAGCGGCTAAAGCTTTCCCGCAGTCTGCTAAATGGCCTTAACAACCGTGTACTATTTTTTCTAAGGGAGGATACAGTAGCAATCAAAAAGCCCCAACTTTTGATGTTGAGGCTTTATCAGAAAGGTTAACAGGACGTCTTGCACCGAAGGGGTAAAATTGTCATTAAAACGAGCAAAAAAAAGCGGGATCTTTCGATACCCGCTCAATAAAGCATTTTAAACTAGTTTTTACCGTTATTTTTAGCCCACCATAAGCGTTTTCCCCAGTTATAATCCACAGTCCCTTGCGCAGCTGCTGTAACGTTATCCGTATTATATAGGTATTCATTATTCGGATATGGCAGGCGAAATGGTTGGTCTGTATGTGGAGTTGCTGAATTTTGAATTTTTGAAGGATAATTGGTGCTAGGAATTCCCGTCCTTCTATACAAACTCCAGGCTTCAAAATTTTCTTTAAATAAAGCGACCCACATATCCCAATAGATACGATCCTTCGACCCATCAAATTTTCCCGCTCCGGCTAAATAAGCATTCACAGCTGGTTCAGCAACTTCGTTATCTTCCATAGATAGCCTAACTGCTGTTTCATAGGCTGCTTTAGCTGTAATTCCAACATTATAACCTAATAATGCGGCTTCAGCCAACATATAATAAGTTTCACAGGCTTTATAAAAAGGTACTGCCCCAGCAGGGTTATTGATATAATGGAGTCCAATCCATGAAATTGATGTTGAAGGGGAAGGATTAGTCAACGAACCATTAACAAACCCAACATATTTACCGGCATTATTTTTCTGCGCAATGGACTCAATCCGAGGGTCGTTCGTTTCCGTTAAATGATTGATAAAAATATCAAACATTCCCCAATTGTTGATGCGTTTACCGTAAATACCAGACTCATACCAAGGTTCCATATAAGGCAGATTTCCAGGGAAAAACATTTGACAACTTTCCGCATTGGTCTCAATTAATGGATATTTTGTCTTATTTCCAGCAATTTCCTCTATTGTAGATTTAGCTAATGCCGGAGCAACGGAAGAAATGCGTATTGCCATCCGCAAGCGTAGCGAATTACAAAACTTCTGCCACCTTAACATTTGTGTTTTTACATCCGGACTACCACTATTAGCCTCTCCATAGATGACGTCATAGTTACCAACATCATCCGTTCCAATACCAGCCGCCAATTCATCAGCAATTGATTTGAGATCCGCTAAAACTGCGGGAAAAACATCCTCCTGTTTATCATATTTGGCTTTCAATACCGAACCATCTTCTGGCCGTCCTTTAAATGCCTCTGAATATGGAATATCACCCCAGCCGTCCAATAAATAAGACCACATGTAGTTATTCCAAATTCTTGCTATAGCCCTTGTATTTTTATACCCTTCAGCATTGGCTTCTGTCTTTTTAAGCAGGTCTTTCATTTGGGTGATATTATAGTAGCAAGCAGCCCAACGATTGCCATAGGTATTATTTGTCGGAATCAATCCACTCAGGTTATCTGGATATTGAATTTTAACAATATATCCAGCAAATGTACCATAACCATCAACGTCGCCGCCAAACTGGTCTCCGGCATTTCGCATCACGTTGACCAACATATTTTGTGGTGGAACGTCATTTAAAGCATCCGGATCGGTATTAATTTTCTCAAAATTTTTGGTACAACCTGTCACCAAAAGAACGGCTAACAAAGGCGTATATTTAAATTTTTTAATGAAAGTATTCATAATCATAATTTTTTGGGGTTCTATATCTTAAACTTTATGTATTAATTAAAATGTAAAACCAAGTTTAAGACCTATACTTCTTGAGTTTGGAACTGTCGCTTGCTCAAATCCTACACCTCTAGAATCGCTAGATACACCTCCCGCTTCGGGATCTAACCGCATCGTATTTGATTTATGCACCCAAAGCAAGGCTAAGTTGGTACCCGTTACAGAAATATTAGCCCGCTTAATCCCTTTTATTTTACTATATAAATGTTTTGGTAAATTATACGAAATATAGGCCTCTCTTAATTTCAGGAAAGAACCATCAAAAACATACATTTCGGCAATTCCGCCATTTTCGTACCAGTCCTGCGCTGACGTTTCTATGGTATTTGCAACCCAGCCTCCTTTTCCGTCCGACATTGCAAATCGTTCATTCTTCATCACATCCCGACCTGCTACAATTGCCCTTTCACGAATGCCATCCGCAGCAGTGATTTCAGCTATACCCGTCGCATAACCATGGGACATCGTTTGTGACCAAATATCTCCCCCCTTACGAAAATCGAGCATAAAGCCAAATCTAAAATCTTTAAAGGTGAAGTCATTACGCATCGAAGCCAAGAAGTCCGGCACAGCATTACCAATCACTTGACCATCAAGTGGTGTAGAAACCAGACCGTTAGAACCCACTTTAATAGCACCTTTCATCGGTCCATCTTTTACACGATCGTATCCGGGGCCAACCAAGCTTCCCCAAGGGCGCCCCACAGAAGCCATATTGGAGATGCCCCAAGTCCAACCCTGTCTGTAATCTTTCAAGCCCAATTCAGGATAAAGTTCAACAACCTTGTTATTATCTTTTGAGAAGTTGACAGTTGTTGTCCAATTCAATCCATCTTCACGTTTCAGGATATCACCGCGTAATTGAACTTCAATACCCTTGCTTCGAATTTCTCCCGCATTTAAGAAGATACTACTAAACCCAACCACATTGGAGGTCGTCACTGGAAGCAATTGTTTTTTATTTATTTTTTGATAATAGGTAAGGTCTAAATGAAGACGGTCTTTGAATAATCCAAGCTCAGTACCGATTTCATAAGAAGTGATAGCTTCAGGTTCCAGGCCTTCGATCGCATAGACCATACTCTTGTACATTTGCGCTAGGTTATTATAAGCATCTGTTTGTGCATAATAATAGTTTCCATTTTGATAAGGTTGTGTAGCGTTACCTACTTTCACCAAATTAAATCGCATTTTCCAAAAATTCAAATAATCACTTTTCAGACCTTCAAATGAAGCTGTCGGAATCCAGCTTAAACTTGCCGAAGGATAGAAAAAGGATTTCCGTAGTGTCGATGACCAGTCATTCCGTGCTGTCAGATCCAAATATAATTGATCTTTCCAGCCCAAATTTGCCTGAGCGTAAACCGAATTGGATCGGCCTTTCGAATGATCCATAAACGTGTAGGCATCTCCTATTTTATTCGCAATCGTATAAACGCCTAATACATTTAATCCTTTGGCCCCTAGTGTACTTGTTTCATATTGATAATCGCGGTAGTTAGCACCCAAAATACCTGTCAAACTCAAATCCCCAAATTGTTTATTGAAATTTGCGATAAAATCTGCATTAAAATCGGAATTGCTATTTTTTATGTCATTGAACTTACCATCTTGGTTATCAAAGTTAAAATAAGTCGTCTCAAACATATGTGTGTTATAGTAATCCAATCCTACACGTCCCTCAAATTTCAAAAAATCAAAAGGTTGATAATATAAGGATGTCTTACCGAAAACACGGTTCATCTTCATCGCATTACGGGATTCATGCATCGTATAAAAAGGATTCATATGATAAGCGGAATTCCAATTGTAATAGGTATATTTCCCTTGCGCATCTTTTTGATCCCAATTATTTTTCAAGTCTTGCATATCCACCTGGCGACCAAACCAGATCAGGCCGTTCATTGGATTTGCTGCATCATATCCCTGCGTGACCAAGTTGTTACTTTCTGTACGCGTAAAGTTACTCATAATGTCATAAGACACTTTATCGCTAACCTTATATTCATTGTTCAGCTGGGCAGTATATTTTTTCTGATCTGTATTAGGTACTGTTCCCTTTTGATCCCTAAAGGAAATAGATGCACGTGTAGAAGATCGATCTGATTTGGAAAGCAATGAAACATTATGGTTTTGGGAAAAACCTGTCTGGAAGAACTCTCTAACATTGTTTTTATGTGAATTCCATGCTGTTGCCTGGCGTACACCATTCACAACCGGACTGTTAAACTGTGGTATCAACAAACCAATGTCCATGCGAGGCCCCCAAGATTCATCGATATTATCATTAACACCAATGTTTCCTGTGCCATCAACGTAACTGAATGAATTCTGCGTTACATAATCCTGATAAGATAGATTTCCACCAAATTTCTTAAAACTGTATTCATCCCCCCGTGATCCTTGACCATATAAATTTTGGTACTTCGGTAAATTGGCGGCTCTGTCGATGGAAAAATTACCATCGTATGAAATCTGGACTCCGTTTTCGGCCCGTTTTCCAGATTTTGTGGTAATCATAATAACGCCTGTACCAGCACGCATACCGTATAGTGCTGCTGCCCCACCTTTCAGTACGTTGATGCTTTCGATATCATCTGGATTAATGTCGTTTAGACCCGAACCGTAATCCACCCCAGTATAGGTATTATCTCCGGAACGCTGAGAGTTATTTGTAATAGGAATACCATCCACTACGATAAGCGGTTGCTGGTTTGCCTGTAACGACGTGTTTCCGCGGATCGAAATACGCGCTGAAGATCCGATCGCTCCACCAAATTGGTTTATTTGGACACCTGCAACTTTACCCGCCAATGCTCCTGTTAGACTATGTTGTCCGGCATCTGTCAATTCCTTGGCTTTAACCTCCTGCATGGCATAACCCAACGATTTCTTCTCTCTTGTGATACCTAATGCGGTAACCACCACTTCGTCTAAATTCTCCGCTGAAGATTCTAATGTAATGCTTAAATTCGTTTGATTATTCAGTTGAAACTGCTTGGATTTATAACCAACTGCAGTGACATTTAAAACTCCTCCACCTGTATATGTTAATGAAAATCCACCATCAATTCCTGTCTGCGTGCCGGCACCGCCTCGAATGGTTACCGATACCCCTGGTATTGGTTTGCCATCCTGATCCAACACTTTACCTTTAAGTGCTGTTTGGGCATAAAGCGCAGAACATACTAGTATATTGGATGCTAGTATTGCAATACTTCTTTTGTTCATAAGCTAGTCTCTGTTAGTTAGTTTAAAATGCTTTTATAAAATCTAAATTATGCAAATGTTAAAACAGAGCACGCTATGATATTGACCAATATTACCCATATTTTAACATCAAATGTTAAAATATTACAAGTCTAACACAGCTAAATTTAAATCATTGACCTTCCACAAATAAACCGCGAGCATTTTTCAAATAAAAAAATTAACGCTAAAAAACAAACCCTTGCCAAAATACTAGCAAGGGTTTTCGCTTCAGTAAAACAGTAAAAATAACTTACTTTTCAATAAATTTTTGTCCATGAAAGACGCGTTTTGCCTGTCCCCGTGACACCTCGATTTGATTTTTCCATTTTTGTGCTTTGGCCGCGTTTAATGTGGCCTGCCCTAAATCCCGAAGACGTGCAGCCAGGCGCAGCATTGCAATCTCCTTATTCTGCAATTGGGATCTCGTATCCATCACCTGAACACTTACCCCTGTCGGTGCATGCGTAGCTCTGACGCCAGAACTTACTTTATTGACATGCTGCCCACCTGCGCCGCTACTCCGCATTGTTTGGAAATATACATCTTTCAAATTCAACAGTTTTTCCTTTTCCTCAGGATCGTACATTTTAACGTCGACAAACCAATTCTTCCGTTTGTGTAAAGGACGAAAAGGGCTTTTACACACCCAACAGATTGTGCCAATCCAATGATCAATCAATTGTTCCATATCTCTTCCGCTCAATCTGACGATTAACGAACAAGGAAGTCCATCAACGTCTTCTCTTTCTATTTCCGTGACTTCTACGCCAACTTTACGGCATTCAACAGCGAGTCTATCGAATACTAACCGGACAGCCATATTACATTCCTTAGGACCTCGTCCCGAAGAAATCTGTAGATACCTTTCTTCCATCACCTTTATTTGTCCATACGCACAATCTTCGGACTAAACGTTCCGAGAACATTCACCAGTTCCTCCTGCAATTTCATCACCCGATGAATATCTTTATAAGCACGTGGCGACTCATCCAATGCGCCCCCGATCAACTCCACACCACATGCTTCCAGCTCTTTCAACATGGCGCTTTTTGTTAAATTATTTTTGCAGGCAGATCTCGACATGACCCGCCCCGCTCCATGGGATGCCGACTGTAAACTTAAGGGGTTTCCCCTCCCTTCCACAATGAACCCCGGTGCTGTCATCGAGCCGGGAATCACCCCCAACACACCCTTTCCAGCAGGAGTTGCTCCCTTCCGATGAACGATACATTCCTCACCATTCACGAATTCCTTCCATGCGAAATTATGATGATTTTCGATCGTTACCACGGGGTTACATCCAAGTGCTTTAGCCAAACGTCGGTGGATATCCGTATGACAGGCCTGAGCATAGTCCCCTGCCAAATTCATTGCCATCCAATATTCTTGTCCTTCTTGGGTTGATAAATCCAACCAGGCCAAATGCTGCACATGACGAGGTAATGGACACAGTTGGGCAGCCAGACTCGTATAATGTTTAGCGATATGTGCTCCCAGGCCGCGAGAACCACTATGGGATAAAATCCCCAAATACTGCCCTGGATCCATCCCCCATTCGTTCCGCACGGTATGAAGCTCAACAATGCCCATTTCGACAAAATGATTTCCGCTGCCAGAAGTCCCGAATTGCCTATAAGCTTTCCCCAACAGGGATTTTAACAGCGGGATTTCCTGAAATTCCGTCCTACTGAAAATGATGTGATCAGACTTCTCACGATGCGTGTCGGTTAAACCAAATTTGGTATTTTCCTTCAATATATTTCTCAGTTGAAATTCTCGTCCTTTAAAATAACTGCCAGGTAAATCGAATATCGACAGGCTCATCCGGCAACCGATATCCACCCCGACACCATAGGGTATAACGGCATTTTCTGTAGCCAGCACCCCACCGATGGGAAGCCCATAACCTGTATGTGCATCTGGCATCAATGCACCTTGCCTTGAAATAGGCAATTGCAATGCATCGTACAATTGTCTTTTCGCCTGCTCATCAATTTCATTTGCACCAAATATGTTAAATGGAGCTCCATGCGCGCTCAGCTCCCGGACACGTATTTCTATGGGCTGCACCAGTCCTTCAGAAAGCTTTCCCCATATTTTATGCTCCATAAATCGCTCTGGAGCTTCTAAAAGCTCAGCAAGTTCAAGAAGAATGGTTTCTTTATTTTCTTTCTTTCGATACCTTGTGATCAGTCCCAAAGCTGTGTTAACTATATTATTTTGTGGAAAACCTATTTTTATTAGATCTTTTCCAGATAATTTACTTCCCATTTTTTGTAAAAAACATACATAATTAGCCACCAATTCCATCGTAGAAATCGGCAGCATTTTTGAAAAAATTTCGGGAATATTCTTTTAGAGATAACGAATCTATTAAACAAATGCTCTTCATTATGCACAGTTGATTCGTGCGAAAGAGCGGATTATAAACACCTTTTCAGAAAGCCATATGCCCCTAAAGTGTCTAAGTTGTATGAATAGAAACGAAAATAAGGAAAAATAAAAAGCCCGAATGAACTTCGGCTTTTTCATCTGTATTAATTGGTTTTCCAAAAGAAGTGAAGCGATCCGATTATTTATTCCAGCGGATTGAACAAACACGATGTGCTCCAATTTTGAAGAATGTCTTAACTATGACAAAAAGCACGAAGATTGCTTTCAGCAAATCCATTTGCCTTAAAAGCTTGCGGTGTTATAATCTTGGCGACCAACATATCTCTTCGTGTTTAATTGTTAAAATACTATTATTGACAGCAAAGATAAATAAGTTTTATTTAAACTTTTCATATTTGCAAAAATTTAATTCGGGTTAAATGGAAGTGGATCCTTTAGCACAAATTTAAAGTCGCGTGTATTCCCGCCTCTGGTTACGCGGAAACGCATTTCCTTTCCCTCTTCTGATTTAAAAAGATTGTGGATCGACTCCAGGGAAAATGAAGATGCAGGTCTACCATTGATCCTTATAACCTTATCTCCCGGCATTAGTCCTGCGATTGCCGCAGGCGAACCATCACGAACCGTCGCAATTTTGTACATATTCCGTAGTACAAAGCGATACTGCACGCTGTTGCCCATTCTTACCTCTGTACCGCCATCTTTTTGCAGAACCACGGGTATTTCTTCTTTTTCGTATTTAATGCCATCGTGGATAATTTCTAAGCCACTCATATTCAAATAATAAAAGCGATCAAAATCTTTATTCTTATGAAGGTATATGGATTTGTTGGGGTAATCGAATACGACCTTAAATCGGCGTAACAACTCATTTCCAATGGAACCTACCCTTTCGCTCACAAATGTTGCATGCTGTAACGAACTCAATTCGGGATAGGCTACGAGGGGATAATCCATTGTAAACGGCCCAAGTTCGAGCGATCGGATTCGATTTCTTTTTCCATAAATCTCACCGTTAAATCCTTGCCCTATGTAGTCATCAATAAATGGAGGCTTAATATCAAAATTATTTAGCTTGGAAGGAATAAGCATTAAGGCATCGCTATTTCCCATGTCGATCAATACACGACCATCAATAGCCACATCGCCCTGTTTAAAAGCAACCGAAGTATAGGGGCGACTGTTTAAAATATCCAAGGGCAAACGCTGCATCTTCTCAAGCCCCTTAGGCTTGTTCGCCCTTGGATATAAGGTGATGCGATGTTTTTGAAAATCCATTTCGATCATTTGGTTTTCAAAAAAACGACTACCCATAATTCCATTCACTTCCACGCCTATCCGGGTAGAAATATCAATATGAGCATTTTGAAGAATATAGATCGGTTGATCCAAATCTTCGTATACGCCTGCAATATTCACGTGATTGCTGACGGATAAATAGCCATCCAAACCCTCTTCCCGACCCAAGCCCTGAAACTTATTAACAAAAACAGCGCTATCAATTGACTTTAATGTTTCCCCAAATATCATGGTTTCTTTAACACCTGTATCCAACAGGAAGTTCATCATATACCCGTTTACTTGCACAGGTATAATGACTAGGTTATGAACAAAAAGAAAAGGAATTTTGACATTCTTTTTCCCGTTTAAGACAAACCCCACTTGTCCCTGCGTCATGAAAAAACACAACAGTGCCAGCGATAAAAAAACTGTTTTCATCCAAGTTTATATTTGGTATTTCCAATTTAAACAAGAAAATTCAGATTAAAGAAAGTTTATAAAAAAAAGCCCGTCTTACTGCCAATTCAACGGTAGGCAATTTATCTTTCTTATCTACAAGTCTGGTTGAGGATTACACCTACGTTACCGTTTCTTTGCTCTTTTATTGCTCTTTTATTGGCATTTTATCGTTAAAACACCAAAGA
Source organism: Sphingobacterium sp. 40-24 (assembly GCF_001899705.1). Lineage (NCBI taxonomy): Bacteria > Pseudomonadati > Bacteroidota > Sphingobacteriia > Sphingobacteriales > Sphingobacteriaceae > Sphingobacterium > Sphingobacterium sp. 40-24. Next base: position 125,685 of record NZ_MKWH01000035.1, read on the forward strand.
AAGACCAGAGAAACACCAAAGAAAGACCAAAGAAAGACCAAAGAAAGACCAAAGAAAGACCAAAGAAAGACCAAAGAAATACCAAAGAAAGACCAAAGAAATACCAAAGAAATACCAAAGAAAGACCAGAGAAACACCAAAGAAAGACCAAAGAAATACCAAGGAAACACCAAGGAAACACCAGAGAAATAGCGAACGAATACCCAGGAAGGTCTAATGAAAGTCCCTATAATAAGCGAAGAAACACCAAAGAACAAGCTATAGCTATTGTAGCAAATTCGGATCAAAGAGCGATCAGATTAACTCTTTAGACACTGCTTGTTCAGTGCTTGTTCAGTGCTCGTTCAGTGCTTGCTCAGTGACAACTGAATAAGTAATGACTAATCACTGTCTAAAAACTGCTTGAAAACTGGTATTAGGTATACGTTGGTATTAGGATATATCCGTTATATTGTCTATCTTGATAAGTTATTATCGGGGTATTGTCGAAATCATCAGGCCAGAAAAACATAGGTGTATAAAAAAAGCCTCTTTACGTATCGTAAAGAGGCTTTCAGTACCCGGAGCCGGAGTCGAACCGGCACGGTTTCCCACTGGTG